>NZ_SOKV02000019.1:0-67525 GCF_004407025.1 Paracoccus sp. DMF | reverse complement strand
GGCCGAGGCGAAGGCGCGCGGCTACGACACCAAAGTCATGCGCAAGGTGATCGCGCTGCGCAAGCACGACAAGGACGACATCGCCGAAGAGGAATGCATTCTCGAAATGTATAAAGCCGCTCTGGGGATGGGCTGACCATGGCGTCTCTTGAGCCCCTTCTCCTTCGGGATACCCAGGTGGCAGTCTTTTGGGTGTCCATCGAAACACCGTATGGAATCGGGTCAGGCAGGGGAAGTTTCCCCGCCCTATTAAGTGGGACGGCCTGACCGTATGGCACAGAAAAGATGTCGAAGCTTCGTCGAGAGCTTGGCGGGCTAGCTGGCGGGCCAGACAGGATGGCGACGCCGCCAGGCCAGTCATTTAAGGCTCTTATGCCTTGAAAATGGTGCGGGTGGAGGGACTTGAACCCTCACGCCCCAAGGGCAACGGATTTTAAGTCCGGTGTGTCTACCGTTCCACCACACCCGCAACAAAGAAACCCACAATCACAAGGACCACAAATGTTCAATACCCTCAAGAACAAACTCCACGCCATCGTGTCCCCGCGATGGCCCTTCAGATGCTCCAGCGCCAGGTGGGGGTGCGTACCTCGAACGAGCTCATCCTCCAGTTTGACGAGGCTCCGGACGACCAGCGTGACCAGAAGATTCAGGCGCAGCTCGCGGTCGGCCATGCTCGCACCGAGGTCCAGGAGTTGCGGCTGCTCAGCGACATCCAGAACACCGTCATCGCTGCCCTGAACCGCTGCGACCCGTGACGCCGACGCCGGCAAATGGAAGGGCGCCGCGCTGGAGCTGGAAGAGGACTGAACACTTCCTTCTTCGAGATCGCAGAGCCGAACAATAAGCTGGACGGGGCGAAACCGGGGCCACGAATAGGGCCACGGGGCCGGGGGAAGCGCCGCGTCTCTCGCTCGCAGCGTAGTCCGCCCAAACAATTTCAAGGCCTTGCGCGGAGCCAAGACCGAACGCATGGGGCTTAAACTCCCTGGGGCGCGCAAGCCTGTGCGGGTTCGAATCCCGCCGCCCGCACCAGCCGTGCCGCAAAGGCCCTCACGCCGGGACCGCAGGCAGCCATTCCCGGGGAATGGCCACCCGCGACCGCTGAGAAAGGGCAAGGAAAGATGCACCGGTTCACCCTTCCCTTCACCCGGAACGCCCTCACCACCACGCTTGGGCCATCCGGGGGCTGCTGCCCTTTCACGGCCAGAACTGCTTATCCCGGCGCGCGATTCGCCGCAAATATCAACCGCCCGCGTTTTTAAACAAATCTCCTTGGTTCACCCGCCGGGCTCGGCTAGGTTCGCGCCGAAATCGAACCCAGGAGAATGTCATGGCGCAGCGCCTGCACCTCGTCTTCGGCGGCGAGCTCGTCGATCCGGCCCGCACCGAATTCCGCGACACCAAGGACATCCATATCGTCGGCGTCTTCCCCGATTACGCCCAGGCCCATGCCGCCTGGAAAGCCGAGGCGCAGCGCACCGTCGACAGCGCCCACACGCGCTATTTCATCGCCCACCTGCACCGGCTGCGCGACGAGGAACGCGAGGTCAGCCCGACCGAGGAACTGGGAGCCTAGAGCCCGGGGCGCGCGCGGCTGATGCTGCCCTCGCAGGCGACCGCCTCGCTGGCGCTGTGGCTGCATCTGCGCCGCCGCGCCGCGCTTGGCACCGGGCCGGCCCCGACGCTGGAGCCGCCCCCGGGCCAGGGGCCGCTGCTGATCGTCCACCTGTCCGAACGCACCGAGGAGCCGGCACCGGCCGCTGCCATGGTGCGCGCCATCCTGGCGCGCCGCCCGGGGCTGCGGCTGGCCTTCACCGGCGCGGCGCCGCCGCCCGGGACGCTGCCGCCGGACCTGCCGGCCATCCACCTGCCCCGCCCCGCCGATCCGGCCAGCGCCCAGCACCTGGTCGAGACGCTGGCGCCGCGCGCGCTGCTGATCCTGGGCGACCAGTTGCCGGCCTCGCTGATCACCGCCATGGCCGAGGCCCGGCTGCCGGTGATCCTGGCCGAGGCGCGGCTGGTCGCCTATACGCGGCGCGGCTCTTGGCGCGGCGCGATCAATCGCGGGCTGATGCGGCGCGTGACCCGCATCCTGGCGCCCGACCTGACCGCCGGCGCCGCCGCGCGGCAGCTGGGCGCGCCCCCGGACCGGATCGAGCTGACCGGCCCGGTGACCGAGACCCGGCCGCCGCTGGCCGCCAACGAGGCCGAGCGCCGGGCGCTGGCGCATATCCTGGCCGGCCGGCCGATCTGGCTTGCCGCCTGCCCGACCCTGCCCGAGGCCAAGGCCGCGCTGGCCGCGCATCAGGCGACGCTGCACCACAACCACCGCGCGCTGCTGATCCTCGCCGGCCTGCCGGGGTCGCTGATCCCCGAGATCCTGGCCGAGGTCGAGGCGCTCGGCCTCGCCGCCATCCTGCGCTCCGAGGACGACGACCCCTCGCCCGACGACCATGTGCTGATCGCCGAGGACGACCACGAGATGGGCCTGTGGTATCGGCTGGCGCCGGTCTGCTTCATGGGCGGCACGCTGCTCAACGGCCCCGGCAGCCCGCCGCGCCATCCGTTCGAGCCGGCGGCGCTGGGTTCGGCCATCATCCACGGCCCGATCACCGATCCGCACGGGCCGGAATGGGTGCAGTTGGACGGCGCCTCGGCGGCGCGGCTGGTTACCGATGCGCCCGCGCTGTCGCGGGCGGTGGCCGATCTCTCGGCCCCGGACCAGGCGGCGATGCTGGCCGGCAACGCCTGGTCGGTCAGCACCGGCGGCGCCGCCGTGCTGCGCCGCATCGCCGACACCGTCATCGAGGCGATGGAGAACGGGGCATGAGCCGCCGCGCGCCCGATTTCTGGTTCCGCCCGCCGGGCGCGCTGGCCCGGGCGCTGGCGCCGCTCGGCGCGCTCTATGCCGCGGCCACCGCGCGAAGGCTGGCACGCGGGCCCCGCGAACGCCTGCCCGTGCCGGTGATCTGCGTCGGCAACCTGAACGCCGGCGGCACCGGCAAGACCCCGACCACGATCATGCTGGCCCAGCTGCTGCAATCGCGCGGCGTGGCGGTGCATGTCGTCTCGCGCGGCTATGGCGGGACCGAGAAGGGCCCGCTGCGGGTCGAGGAAAGCCGCCACAGCGCCGCCCAGGTCGGCGACGAGCCGCTGCTGATGGCGGCCTTCGCGCCGGTCTGGGTCGCGGCAGACCGGCGCGAGGGCGCGCGGGCGGCCGTGGCCGCTGGGGCGCAGGCGATCCTGCTCGACGACGGCTTCCAGGACCCGGCGCTGGCGCATGACCTGGCGCTGGTGGTGGTCGATGCGGCCAAGGGTTTCGGCAACGGGCTGTGCCTGCCGGCCGGTCCGCTGCGCGAGCCGGTCGCGCGCGGCCTCGCCCGGGCCGACCTGCTTCTGTCGATCGGCCCGCCCGCCGCGCAGGCCGGTTTCGCCGCCCGGCTGCACGCTCGGGTCCCGCATCTGACCGGCGCGCTCGCGCCGCTGCAGACCGGCATGGACTGGCAGGGCCAGCGCGTCATGGCCTTCGCCGGCATCGGCCATCCCGAGAAATTCTTCGCCACCCTGCGCGACCTTGGCGCCGATCTGGTCCGCGCCGAGGCGCTCGAGGATCACCAGCCCTTCACCCCGCAACTGCTGACCCGGCTCGAGGCCGAATCGCGGCTGGTCGGGGCGCAGATGGTGACGACGGAAAAGGACGCCGCCCGCCTGCCGCGCAGCTTCCGGCCCAAGGTGCTGGCGCTGCCGGTGCGACTGCAACTGGACGATCCCGCGCCGCTGCTCGACCGGCTGGCAAGCCTCGGCCTGTAAGAAGGCCCCGAAGGCGACAACGCCCCGGAGCCTTCGGCTTTCTCTGTTTTTCAAATACCCCTGCGGCGCTGCCGCCAGGCGCTCAGCCCTTGGCGGCCAGCTTGGCGTCGATGATCTTCTTCATCTCGTCCCAGGGCTGGTTCGAGACCTTCTCGCCGTCGATGACGAAGCTCGGCGTGCCTTCGACCTTGTCGGCGGTGGCATGGGTCTGGAAGGTGGTCACCAGGTCCGCGACCTTCTGCTTGTCGTTCCAGCAGGTGTCCATCTGCTCGGGCGTCATGCCGGCCTTGGCGCCGACCTTGCGCAGGTTGGCCGAGATGTCGTCCATGGTCTTGCCATCCAGCCAGGTCTTCTGCTCGCTCATCAACAGGTCCGCGACGGCGTAATACCTGTCGTCGCCGCCGCAGCGCGCCAGGATGCCGGCCCAAAGGCCCACGGCGTCGAAATAGACGTCGCGCTGGATGAACTTCACCTTGCCGGTGTCGATGTATTCCGCCTTGAGCTTGGGCAGGTTCTCGTCATGGAAGGCGGCGCAATGCGGGCAGGTGAAGCTCGCATATTCGACAATGGTGACCGGGGCATCGGCCTGGCCCAGCACGATGTCGGGCAGCACCTTGCCCTGCGGCATCTGCTCGGCGGTCTGGGCGTTCTCGGCCGGGGCGGGCGTCGCCTCCTGCGCCAGCGCGGGCAGCGCGGAGACGGTCAGCGCGGCCGTGGCGGCAGCGATGAAAGAGCGGCGGAACAGCGTCATGGATTGGCCTTTCGGTCGTTGATGTCCCGGCGGGACAGGATGTTCAGCGCCAGCTGCCGCATGGCGGCGGAAAGCGCGTGATTGTCGAAGCCTTCGGCGATGCCCTCGGCCTGCGCGACCCGGGCCGGGTCGGGCGGCGCGGCGCGGCGCGGCGCCGGGGAGAATTCGACCTGGCCCTCGGCGAAACCCGTCGGCGCGGTCTGGGTCAGCACGATGCGCGCCACGGCGTTGAAGCCGTAGCAGGCATTCACCTTGTCGCGGATCTGTTCCAGCTGCATCTGCACCAGCGGCGCGCGCGCCCCGGTCACCAGCAGCGTCAGCGTGGCGCCGAAGCCCTTGCCATGACTGATGCGGACCGGGCGGCTGTGGGCGGCGATCTCGGGGCCGACCACCTCGGCCCAATGCGTCAGCAGCCGCGCCACGGCAAAGCCGCGGCTCTCGCCCACGGTCTTCACGCGGGCGGCGACCAGCTGGGCTGCGGGCTCGAATCCGCGCATCCGGCGCTTGGGCTTGCTGTCGGGTCTGCTCTGGGCCATCTTGCGACGCTTGGTTCAACTTCGGCGCAGTCTGACCTGCGACGCGCCCGGACGCCAGAGAGATGAGGCTGAAAATTGCGTGACATGGCGGTGATCCCGCAGGAGCTGCTGGCCTGGTACGACCGCCATGCCCGCGTGCTGCCCTGGCGCACGCCGCCCGGCGGCGCCGGCGCCGACCCCTATCGCGTCTGGCTGTCCGAGGTCATGCTGCAACAGACCACCGTGGCGGCGGTGAAAGCCTATTTCGAACGCTTCACCACGCTCTGGCCCACGGTCCACGACCTGGCCGCGGCCGAGGATGCGCAGGTCATGGCGGAATGGGCGGGCCTGGGCTATTACGCCCGCGCCCGCAACCTGCTGGCTTGCGCCCGCACTGTCGCGCAACTGGGCGCCTTCCCCGACACCCGCGAGGGGCTGGCGGCCCTGCCCGGCATCGGCGCCTATACCTCGGCCGCCATCGCCGCCATTGCCTTCGACCGCCCCGAGACCGTGGTCGACGGCAATGTCGAGCGCGTCGTCGCCCGGCTTTTTGCGGTCGAGACCCCGTTGCCCACGGCCAAACCCGAACTCACCGCCCTGGCCGCCCGCCTGACCCCGCAGGAGCGTCCCGGCGACTTCGCCCAGGCCATGATGGACCTGGGCGCCACCATCTGCACGCCGCGCAGCCCGGCCTGCGGCATCTGCCCGGTGATCCCGCATTGCGCGGCCCGCGCCCAGGGCATCGCCGCGGACCTGCCGCGCAAGGCGCCGAAAAAGGCCAAGCCGCAGCGCCGGGGCACGGTCTGGATCGGCCTGACCGAGGATGCCGTGCTGGTCGAGACCCGGCCCGACAAGGGTCTGCTGGGCGGCACGCTGGCCTTCCCCTCGACCGGCTGGGACGGCTCCGACCTGCCGCCGCCCGCGCCGGCGGATTGGCAGGAACTGGGGCTGGTGCGCCATGTCTTCACCCATTTCGCGCTGGACCTGACCGTCGCGACCGGCCGGTTGACCGCGCCGCCGCAACGCGGCAATCTGGTGCCGCTCGGCCAGTTCGACCCCAGCGCCCTGCCCGGCCTGATGCGCAAGGCCTGGGCCCTCGCCCAGAACCCGTTCCCGGCCACAGCCCGCGACAACGCGCCGCCATGGCAAACCCCCGCAACACGCGATAGTTGAGCCCATGCAGACCGCCTTCCGTTCCCGCCTGATCGACGCCCTGCCCTTCTGGCTGTCCCTGGGCATGGTGCCGCTGTTCCTGGTCGCGCTGCGCTGGGGCGGCTGGTGGTTCGCGCTGATGCCGCTTTATGCCTGGTATCTGATGACCATGCTGGACGCAGTGCTGGGCCTGAACGAGGAAAACCCCGACACCGAGACGCCCGAATCGCAGCTGATCTGGTATCGCGCCATCACCGTGATCTGGTTCCCGGTCCAGGCGGCGATGATCTTCGGCGGCATCTGGTTCGCCACGCGCGGCGGGCTTTCGGGCTGGGAAAAGGCCGGGCTGTTCTTCGGCATCGGCGTCGCCTCGGGCACCATCGGCATCGTCTATGCCCATGAGCTGCTGCACCAGAGAAACAAGCTGGAGCGCTGGCTGGGCGATCTGCTGCTGGCCTCGACGCTCTATTCGCATTTCCGGACCGAGCACCTGCTGGTGCATCATTCCTGGGTGGCGACGCCGCGCGACGCGGTCTCGGCCCGCTACAACGAGGGCTTCTTCCGCTTCTTCCTGCGCGTGCTGATCGAATGTCCGGCCAGCGCCTGGGCGGCCGAGACCCGGCGGCTGACCCGCTCGGGCCGCTCGAAATTCGACCGCCGCAACCCGTTCTGGCGTTACGGCGCCTTGCAACTGGCGATGCTGGCGCTGGCGGCCGGCTTGGGCGGCTGGCAGGGGCTCTTGCTGTTCGTCTGGCAGGCCTTCGTCGCCGTCTGGCAGCTGGAACTGACCAATTACGTCGAACATTACGGGCTGACCCGGAAATACCTGGGCAACGGCCGCTATGAACACGTCCTGCCGCGGCACAGCTGGAATTCCTCGCATACCGCGACGAACTGGTTGCTGATCAACCTGCAGCGCCATTCCGACCACCATTACAAGCCCGACCGGCGCTTTCCCTTGCTGCAGACCTATTCGCAGGAAGAGGCGCCGCAGCTGCCGATGGGCTATCCGGCCATGACCTTCCTGGCCATGGTCCCGCCCCTGTGGCGGCGGCGGATGAACCCGCGCGTGCGCGCCTGGCGCAAGCAGTTCTACCCCGAGATCACCGACTGGCAGCCCTATACCAAGGTCCAGAACCCACCCCCGCGCGGCGCGCTCTGAAGGCCAAAAGGCCCCGTCCGGCGCAAGGCCGAACGGGGCAAGGCGGTCCCGGCCGCGCCAGAGCTCGCGGAACGTCGGGACTTGGCGAACCGGAAAGCTCAGTGCGGGCGGGTCTCGTCGCCCTCCATTTCGGCGCGGATCTGCTGGCGCAGGATGTCGATGGGGATCATCTTGCCCTCGCGGCGGAAGTGCCAATAGGTCCAGCCGTTGCAGCTGGGCGCGCCCTCCAGCGCCGCGCCGACCTGGTGGATCGAGCCCTTGACGTCATTGCCGATCAGGCTGCCGTCGGCGCGCACCTTGGCCTTGTGGCGGCTGTTCATCGAGAAAAGCTCCTCGCCCGGGCGCAGCATGCCGCGCTCGATGACCTGGCCGAAGGGCACGCGCGGCTCGGCGCGCTTGGCCTTTGTGGTGGCGATGGCCTCGCTGTCGAAGCGGCGCACGCGCGCCAGCCGCTTCTCGGCCACCTCGCGATAACCCGCCTCGCGCTCGATGCCGATGAAGTCGCGGCCCAGCATCTTGGCCACGGCGCCGGTGGTGCCGGTGCCGAAGAACGGGTCCAGCACCACGTCGCCGGGGTTCGTGGACCCGACCAGGATGCGGTGCAAGAGCGATTCCGGCTTCTGCGTCGGATGCGCCTTGGCGCCGCCCGCATCCTTCAGCCGCTCGCCGCCGGTGCAGATCGGCAGCACCCAGTCACTGCGCATCTGCACGCCTTCGTTCAGCGATTTCAGCGCCTCGTAGTTGAAGGTGTATTTCGCGCCCTCGGACTTCGAGGCCCAGATCATCGTCTCATGCGCATTGGTCAGCCGCTTGCCGCGAAAGTTCGGCATCGGATTGGCCTTGCGCCAGACCACGTCGTTCAGGATCCAGTAGCCCTGGTTCTGCAGCTCGGCGCCGACGCGGAAGATGTTGTGATAGCTGCCGATCACCCAGATCGCCCCGTCGGGCTTCAGGATACGGCGGGCAGCGGCCAGCCAGTCGCGGGTGAATTGGTCATAGGCGGCAAAGCCGGAAAACTGGTCCCAATGGTCGTCGACGGCATCGACGCGGCTGTTGTCGGGACGGTGCAGCTCGCCCTTCAATTGCAGGTTATAGGGCGGGTCGGCAAAGATCAGGTCGACGCTGTTTTCCGGCAGCGCGTTCATTGCCTCGACGCAGTCGCCGGCGAGAATCTGGTTCAGCGGAAGGGGTCGCGCCGAAGCGCGGGATTTGGTGTCTTGCTTGCTCATCACTGCCTCGGGTTTCGGCCGTTTGGTCGCCGATTGATTGAGGCGATAATGATTCAGACCCGATTCGCCGTCAAATTCTTTTTCGAATCAACAACTTGCGGTTTGATCTTTACACAAGATATTGTGGACGGGGGCAAAGCTGCGCCTATGATGTGGGGTTATCCCCAGATCTAGCAACGCCTGACGATGCGCCGGAGTCGGATAGCCCGCGTTCATTTCCCAGCCATAGCCGGGGTGCTGTTGCGCCAAATCCACCATGATGCGATCGCGCAACAGTTTCGCCACGATCGAGGCCGCAGCGATGGAAAGGCAGCGCGCATCGCCGCCGATCACCGCCTGCCCCGGCAGGTCCAGCTCGCGCGGCAGCATGTTGCCATCGACCAGCGCCAGGCAGGGCCGGCGCCGCAGCCCGGCCAGCGCCCGGCACATCGCCAGATGCGAGGCGCGCAGGATGTTCAGGCGGTCGATCTCTTCGACGCTGGCATGGCCCACGGCCCAATCGCAGCGCGCCATGATCTCGGCCGCCAGCGCTTCGCGCCGCTTTGCGGCCAGCTTCTTGGAATCGTCCAGCCCCTCGGGGATGCAGGTCACGTCCAGCACCACCGCCGCCGCCGTCACCGGCCCGGCCAGGGGCCCGCGCCCGACCTCGTCCACGCCGGCGACGATGCGCGCGCCGGCCCGCAGCGCCGCGGTCTCGAAACTGTAGTCCGGCAGGCTCATGCCTCGACGGTCACCGGGGCGATGGCGACCTCTTCCAGGTTCACGCCGCCGCCCTCGCGGTCCACGACCAGGAAATCCGCGGCCCGGTCCAAGGGCGTCAGCACGCCATGCCAGACCCCGGCGCGCAGGTTCACCCCCATGCCCGCGGGCACCAGGAAGGCCAGTGGTGCGCCGGGCCTGCCGCCCTCGTCCGGGGCGACGATGGACAGCCACGGGTCCGGCCCCAGCGGCACGAAGGCCTGCGAGCCCAGGGGATGACGCTCGAGCAGCGTGCAGTCATAGGGCAGGCTGACCGGCTCCGAGCGGAAGATCGAGATGATCGCCTCGCCGTCGCCGCGCTCGACCGTGGCCAGCGCATGATGCCGCTCGCAGCGGCCGGCGTTGATCATCTTCGAGGGCGCCTCGCGCGGCGCCAGCACATCGCCGAAGGGCGCAAAGGCCTCGGGGGTGATCGGCTGCATCCTGATCTTGCTCATCTTCCATGCTTCTTTCTTGTCGAAATATCCTGGGGGTGTGGGGGCAAAGCCCCCGCCCGCGGCCGTCACATCCGCCGCATGCGCGGCAGAAAGATCGTAAGCAGCCCCATCAGCGGCAGGTAGGCACAGATTCTATAAACATATTCAATGCCCCGCGCATCGGCGATCACCCCCAGCACGGCGGCCGCGATGCCGCCCATGCCGAAGGCGAAGCCGAAGAAGATGCCGGCGATCATGCCGGTCCGTCCCGGCACCAGCTCCTGGGCAAAGACCACGATGGCCGGAAAGGCCGAGGCGAGGATCAGCCCGATCACCACCGTCAGCACCCCGGTCGCGGCCAGCCCGACATAGGGCAGCGCCAGGGTGAAGGGCAGGATGCCCAGGATCGAGAACCAGATCACCTTCAGCGGCCCGACCCGGTCGCCGATCAGCCCGCCCAGCATCACGCCGCCGGCCATGCCGCCCAGGAACAGGAACAGCATCAGCTGCGCCTGCTGGGTGTTCAACCCGAACTTCTCGATCAGGAAGAAGGTGTAATAGCTCGACAGGCTGGCGGTATAGATGTTCTTGGTAAAGGTCAGCAGCGCCAGCACCACGATCGCCACCGTCACCCGCCGCCGCGAATAGGGCGAGACCGGCACGGCGCGCGCGCCCGCCGCCTTGCGCCGGCCCTCGGCCCAGCTGCCGACCTGCCAGAGCGCGGCCGAGCCGATCATCGCCATGATCGAAAAGATCGCGACCGAGGGCCGGCCCAGCGGCACGACGATGAAGGCCGCCAGCAGCGGCCCCAGCGCCTGGCCGAAATTCCCGCCCAGCTGGAACAGCGATTGCGCGGTGCCGAAGCGGCCGCCCGAGGCGATGCGCGCCACGCGCGAGCTTTCGGGATGGAACACCGCCGAGCCGACGCCGATCAGCATGGCCCCGGCCAGCAGCACCCAGTATTCATGCGCCAGGGCCAGCAGCAGCACGCCGAAGACCGTCGAGGCCATGCCGACCGACAGCGAGCGCGGCATCGGCTTTCTGTCCGTCACCATGCCCACCAGCGGCTGCAACAGCGAGGCCGTGACCTGGAAGGCGAAGGTCATCAGCCCGATCTGCCAATAGGACAGGGTGAACTCCTGCTGAAGCAGCGGATAGATCGCCGCCAGCATGGATTGCATGATGTCATTGACCATATGACACAGGCTGATCGCGATCAGCACCGTCCAGGCCGTGGCCGGGATGGCGGGGCCGCGGATTGACGTCGCTTCCGACACGGGCATCACCTCTTGCGAATTGCCCAGCGTTGTCCCGCCCGCGCCCGGCTTTGTCAACATCCGCCGCCGCTGCCCGGCGAAACGAAGGGGCTTGACCGCAGTGCGAATTTCCTCTCAAACCTGAACTGACGAGTTTACTTGAGTGTCCGGTCCCACGTCCGCCCAACCGGCACATCGCGGCATCGCGGCAAGCCGCCGTTATCGAGTGCCCAATTCAACCTCCCCTCGATAAAGATCGCCCGATTATTGATATGATGGAACTTCCCAAACCCGTGGCACAGGCCCTCGCCGCAGAAGAACAGGGCCGCAAGCGGCGCAACATGACCTGGCAAAGCGTGCAGGAAGAGGTGCTCAACCGCATCCGCAACGGCACCTGGCCCGAGGGCGAGCTGATCCCGACCGAGGCCGAACTGGCCGCGGAATTCAGCTGCGCCCGCGCCACCGTCAACCGGGCGCTGCAAGCCCTGGCGCAAAGCGGCGTGCTGGAACGGCGCCGCAAGGTCGGCACCCGGGTCGCGGCCCATCCGCGCGTGCAGGCGGTCCGCTTCCTGCTGCGCCGCGAGATCGAGGCGGCGGGCAAGGTCTATGGCTACACGCTGCTCGACTATCGCCAGCAACACCCGCCCGCCGACATCGCCCAGGCGATGCTGCTGCACAGCGAAGAGCTGCTCTTGCGCATCCGCTCGCGCTTCACCGCCGACGGGGCGCTCTATTGCTGCGAGGAGCGCTGGGTGAACGATTTCGCCGCCCCGGGCCTGACCCGCGAGGCGCTGCAACATCTCAGCCCCTGCGAATGGCTGCTGGGCCATGTCCCGGTCAACCGCGGCAGCATGGCGATGGCGGCCACCCTGGCCTCCGAGGGCTTCGTCTCCGAGGCGATGGGCCTCGCTCCCGAGGCGCCGGTGCTGATGATGGAGCGGATGGACTGGCTCGACAACATGCCGATCTCGCTGACCCGCAGCTATTATCCCGAGGAACATCGGATGACCGCGACGATCTGACGGATCAAGCCGAGTTGACCGCTGATTGCTTGCCAAGGCCTGCGCATTTGGCCAAACATGCCGGCAAAACGACAAGACAACTGGCAAACAGACCGGACCCGAGCATGTTCCCGACCCGCCCGAACCTAGCGTCCCTGGCGCTGGCCGCCGCCGCGCTTTTCCCGGCCCTCGGCCCCGTGCCGGCGCAGGCCCAGGCCCCTGCCGTCGCGCCCACGGCACCGCCGAAGCCCAAGGCGCTGACCTCGATCAGCCGCGACCAGATCGAGGCCGCGCAATTCGACGGCACCGACCTGCCGGCCGGACAGTCGGCGCTGACGGTCAAGGCGCAGATCCTGCTGGACCGCTCGGGCATCTCGCCCGGCGTGGTGGACGGCTGGCGCGGCGGCATGAGCGAAAGCGCGATCAAGGCCTTCCAGCGCCGTGCCGGACTGCCGATGACCGGGCGCATGGACCATGCCGTCTGGGACCTGCTGCAAGGCTATGCCGCGGCGCCCCTGACCATGGACTATACCATCACCGAGGAGGACGCGACCGGGCTCGTCGACCGCATCCCCTCGGACTATGCCGAAAAGGCGGCGATGACCTCGCAGGGCTATACCAGCGTGCTGGAGAAGCTGGCGGAGCGTTTCCACATGGACGAGAAGTTCCTGGCCAAGATGAACCCCGGCGCGGCTTTCCAGCCCGGCGAGACGATCCATGTCACCGTGCCGGCGCAGCCGATCCGCGCCACCGTGACCCGGATCATCGTCGACAAGGCCACCCGCCGCGTCGCCGCCTATGACGCCAAGGGCAAGATGGTCGCGGATTACCCGGCCACAGTCGGCTCGTCCGACACGCCCTCGCCGCATGGCAACCACCTGGTCGACGCGGTGGCGCTGAACCCGACCTATACCTACAACCCGATGCGCAACTTCAAGCAGGGCGAGAACGACCGCGTGCTGATCGTGCCGCCGGGGCCGAACGCGCCGGTCGGCAATGTCTGGATCGACCTGTCCGAGCCCAGCTATGGCATCCACGGAACCGCCACGCCCTCGCAGCTGTTCCTCAACCAGTCGCATGGCTGCGTGCGGCTGACCAACTGGGACGCATGGGAGCTGGCGCATATGGTCAAGGCCAAGGTGACGACGGTCGAGTTCCTGGACCCTGGCGTCAGCATTGCCGATGTGACCGGCATTTCGGCGGTGGCGACGGCGACCCAGGCCGCGGCGGTGACGCTGGCAGCGACCCGTCCGCCGGCCCGCGGCGACCGCCTGCCGCCAGTCGTGGCCGCCGGGGCGGTGACGGGTGCGGTGGCGGAGAATGTGATGGGGGCCGTGGCTCAGGCCGCCTCGACCGGCACCGCCGCGGCCGTGGCGAGCACGGTGGCAAGCCCGGAGCCGCTGGTGGTGACGCCCGAGACGCCCTCGACCGAGCCGCTGGTGCCGGCGACCCCGCTGCCCGCGGGCACGATGGACGAGCCCGAATATCCCTCGGACGTGGGGCTGCCCGAAACCCTGCCAGGCAATCCGGCGGGCAGCGTGACGCTCTATGCCCCGACGGCACAGCCCTGAGATGCGCGCCCTGCTGCTGGCGCTGCTGCTCTTGCCCGGGCTGGCGCTGGCACAGGATCCCCCTGCCCCGCGTCCCATGGCTGAAGAGCGCCCCGCCCCGCGTCCCACAGCGGAGCCCGTCGAAAAGCCCGAACCAGCCGAGCCTGCGTCCGAGGCGCCAAGGCCGCAGGAGAAACAAGCCGAACCCGAGGAACCCGCCGGACCGCCGATCCATACCACGCTGCGGGAAAGCGACTTCGACCATTCCGCCTGCCTGCTGGAGCTGACCCTGCTCGGCGCCGACTATGCGCCGCAAGCGCCGCTCACCGACCCGGACCAGCCCGATTGCGGCATCGACCGGCCGATCCTGCTGCATGCGCCCCTGCCCGGCATCGAGATCCCGGGCGGCGCGCCGATGCGCTGCGACACGGCGCGGCAACTCGCGCATTGGCTGCGGGATTTCGTGCGCCCGGCCTCGGCGCTGCTGCCGGGCCAGCCGCGGCTGGTGGCGCTGGAGCCGGGCTCGACCTATCAATGCCGGGCGACGGTCGGCAATGACGGCACCGGCCTGTCCGAGCACGCCTTCGGCAATGCCTTCGACATCGCCGCCTTCCGCTTCGACGACGGCAGCCGCATCGCCGTCGAGCCGCGTGCGGACAAGGGCGATCTGGCCGAGGCCTTCCAGCGCGCCGTGCGCGGCGCGGCCTGCCTTTATTTCACCACCGTGCTGGGGCCGGGCGCCAATGCGGCGCATGACAACCACCTGCATCTGGACATCAAGGCGCGGCGCGGCGGCTGGCGGCTGTGCCAGTGATCAGCGCCGCACCCGGTCCAGCTCCAGATAATCCGGGTTGAACCGCGCCAGGCGCACCAGCCCCTGCCAATCCAGGATCTCGACCTCGCTGCCCTGCCAGCGGATCAACCCGCCCGCGCGCAGGTCGCGCACCGCGCGGTTCACATGGATCGGCGTATAGCCCAGGATATCCGCCAGCTCCTTTTGCAGCAGCGGCAGGGTGAAGCGATAGCCTTGGGCCGCGCCGACGCTGGCCAGCCGGGTATAAAGCTCGCACAGCAGATGCGCCAGATGCGCGCTGGAGCGCAGCGAGGCCGCCGCGACCAGCCATTGCCGGTGGATCGAGGCGTCGATCGCCGTCGACATCCACAGAAGCCGGGTCAGGTGCGGGAAGTTCGCAGTGATCTCGCGCAGCTCGTCATGGTCGACGAACTCGACCTCGGCCTCGCCCACGGCGACCACGTCATGCTCCAGCCCCGCCAGCACGAAGCCGTGCAGATCGACGAAATCGCCGGGGACATGCAGGGCGGTGATCGCCCGCTCGGCCGGGCGCCCGACGATGGAATGCTGGCGCGCCGACATGCCGCGCAGCATCATGCAGCTGCGGCGGGCCAGCCGGCCGCGCGGCACGATGACCTCGCCGGGGCGAAAGGCGACATGGCAGGTACGCACCGCGCGCAGGCGGTCGATGTCGCCGGCGCACAGCAGATCCCGTCGTTGCAGATAGCGGACGAAATACTCGGTGATGGCCATGATGCTCCTCGGGAAGACCGCGGGAGATTGTCAACTCTGCCCGGGGCTTGCAATGACCCGGGAAGCCGGATTAACTTTCATCAATCTTGCCATAAATCCGCAGGATTCCTAGACTTAATGGCGATCAGGCCGCCCGCGCGGGCGCGGCGCCCAAGGCCTCGGCCAGAAGCGCGAAACTTTGCCGGGCATGCGGGCTTTGCCGGGTAAAGAACTGGTCCAGCGCCGGGTAAAGCCGCACCGCCTCGTCCAGTCGCGCGTCCGAACCCTGCGAATACAGCCCGGCGCGAATCATCAGCTCGGATTCGGCATAGGTGCCCAGCAGCGCCCGCGCCCGCGCGATCAGCAGGTTTTCCGGCGCACTGGCCGCCTGCGGCAGCGAGCGCGAGACCGAGCGCAGCACATCGACCGCCGGATAGCGCCCGCGCTCGGCAATGGCGCGGTCCAGCACGACATGGCCGTCGAGCGTGCCGCGCAGGATGTCGGCGACCGGCTCCTCCATGTCCGAACCGGCGACCAGCACGCTGAAGATCGCCGTGATGTCGCCCGCCCCCTGCGGCCCCGGCCCCGAGCGTTCCGCCAGCGCCATGATCAGCTGCGAGACCGAGGGCGGAAAGCCGCGGTAGCTGGGGCTTTCGCCGGCCGCGAGCGCAATCTCGCGATGCGCCTCGGCAAAGCGGGTGATCGAATCGGCCAGGAACAGCACGTGCCTGCCCTGGTCGCGGAAATGCTCGGCCACCGTCATCGCCGCCCAGGCGCAGCGCCGGCGCATTAACGGCGACTGGTCCGAGGTCGCGGCCACCACGACGGAACGCGCCATGCCCTCCTCGCCCAGGGTTTCCTCGACGAATTCGCGCAGCTCGCGGCCGCGCTCGCCCACCAGCGCGATCACCACGACATCGGCCGAAACCCCCTTGGCGAGCGCCGAAAGCAGCGTCGATTTCCCGACGCCCGAGCCCGCGAACAGACCCATGCGTTGCCCGCGCACCAAGGGCAGGAGGGTGTCGAAGACCGCAAGCCCAGTGTCCAGCCGCGCGCCCAGCCGGTTGCGCGAGGCGGCCGGGGGCGGGGCCGGTCGAAAGCCGCGCTCCTCGCCCCCGGCCAGGATGGGGCGGCCGTCCAGCGGCTGGCCGAAGGGGTCGATGATTCGCCCGATCCAGGAATTCGCCGGCGCCAGCGCGGGCGCAAAGACCAACTCGACCCGGGCGCCGATCGACAGCCCGTCCATCGGCCCCTCGGGCAGGATCGCCGCCTGGTCGCTATGTAGCGCCACGATCTCTCCGCTGAGGTTGCCGCCGGAACGCCTTGAAAACACGACGCGATCTCCAAGTGACGCATGGCTGTTCAGCCCGGCCGCCAAGATCACCCCGCCCTGGATGGCGCTGACCTGGCCGTAATGCCGCGTCATGCCCAGCCCGCGCATCCGCGCCGCGATGGCCTGCATTTTATCCATTCCGAGCTCCGCTTTTTTCGCGCAGGGCCTGCGCCTCGAAAGGGTTTCTAAACCTATTGGGGTTAAGACCGAGTTTATCGGAACAGAGGAGATGCCTCGATGTTTGACCGGATCGAAACCCTGCGGATGGCCGGCGCGCTGACCGCACATGCGGCGGAACGGCAGAAGCTGATCGCCCGGAACGTGGCCAATGCGGACACGCCCGGCTTTCGCTCGCGCGATCTGGCCGGATTCGCCGAAACCTATCGCTCGCAGCCCGCGGCCGAGATGCGCGCCTCGCGTCCCGGCCATGTCACCGGGGTCAGCTGGGGCAGCGGCGCCGAGCGCGCGCTGGACGCCGGCGGCGAGCCGGCGCCGAACGGCAACACCGTCTCGATCGAGGACGAGATGTTCCGCAGCGCCGCGGCCAAGCGGGAATTCGACATCTCGCTGGCGGTGACGAAATCCTCGCTGTCGCTCTTGCGCACCAGCATCGGCCGGCGCGGCTAGGGGGACGAGCGATGACCGAACCGCTTTCCGCCGTCGAACTGGCCGTCTCGGGCATGAAATCGCAATCCGTGCGGCTGCGCCACATCTCGGAAAACATCGCCAATGCCGACACGCCCGGCTATCGCCGCAAGACGGTGGCCTTCCAGGAGCAGATGGATTTCGGCCGTCCGACCGGCGCCGTGGCCCCGGGTCCGACGCGGCTGGACCGGCGCGACCTGCCCGAGATCTATGATCCCGCGCATCCGATGGCCGATGACGACGGCTATTACGCCGGCTCGAACGTCGACCTGGTGGTCGAGATCGCCGATTCCAAAGAGGCCAGCCGCAGCTACGAGGCCAACCTCCGTGTCTTTGAACAATCCCGTCAGATGGGCAGCTCGCTGCTGGATCTGATCCGCCGTTAAGGGGTATCGCCATGATTTCTTCGATAATTGCCGCCACTGCCTATGACCGCGCCCGCAATGCCGTGACCCCGGCCGAAGGCCTGCCGCAGGGCGTGACCAATGCCGCCGCGGATTTCGCCAAGGTCATGGACCAGGTGGACATTGCCGCCACCGGCAGCATGGCCGGCAAGACCGACACGCATGAGCTGGTGCAAAGCATCGCCCAGGCCGAGATCGCGCTCGAGACCGTGGTCGCCATCCGCGATAAGGTGGTCGAGGCCTATCAGGAAATCCTGCGGATGCCGGTTTGAGGTCGGGCGATGGACGAGAACCTGATTTTCGACCTGACCCGGCAGGCGCTGTGGATCGCGGTGCGCATGTCGGCGCCGCTGCTGATCGTGGCGCTGGTCGCCGGGGTGGTGATCGGCCTGTTCCAGGCGCTGACCTCGATCCAGGAGATGACGCTGACCTTCGTGCCGAAGATCGGGCTGATGCTGGTGGTGTTCTGGGTCAGCATGAGCTTCATGACGGCAACCCTGGCGAGCTTCTTCACCGACCAGTTGCTGCCGCAGATCGCGGGGTCCTAGGCCATGGACAACGCGATCTATGCCGCCCTGACCCGCCAGTCCGGCCTGATGCGCGAGATGCGCAGCGTGGCCAACAATATCGCCAATGCCAATACCACCGGCTTCCGGCGCGAGGGCGTGGTGTTTTCGGAATACATGGTGCCGCTGGACCGGCGGGGCGAGACGCTGGCCATGGCCAATGGCCGCGGCCGCATGGTCGACCTGCGCCCGGGCGGCATGACCCAGACCAACGGCCAATACGACCTGGCGCTGGAGGGCGACGGCTTCCTGATGGTGCAGACGCCGCAGGGCAACCGCCTGACCCGCGCCGGCGCCTTCATGACCAATGCCGAGGGCGAGCTGGTGAACGGCGACGGCTACCAGCTGCTGGACGACGGCCAGGCGCCGATCGTGATCCCGGCCGGGGTGCGCAGCGTCGGCATCGGCACGGACGGCACCGTCTCGGCCGACGGCAACCCGGTCGGCCGCGTCGGCATCTTCGCCAGCCCCGATCCCGCGAAGCTGCAGCACGAGGCCGGCACGCTCTTCGACCCCGGCGGCACCGTCGAGCCGCTCGAGGAAGCCAGGCTGCGTCAGGGCTTCCTGGAGGATTCCAACGTCGACCCGGTGCTGGAGCTGTCGCGCATGATCGAGGTCCAGCGCGCCTATGAGCTGGGCCAGAGCTTCCTCGACCAGGAAGACCAGCGCATCCGCCTGACCATCACCTCGCTGACCCGCTGAAAGGACAGACCATGAGAGCACTTCAGATCGCGGCAACCGGGATGAGCGCGCAGCAGATGCGCGTCGAGGTCATCTCGAACAACCTCGCGAACATGTCGACGACCGGCTACAACCCGCGCCGGGCGGAATTCGCCGACCTGCAATACCAGCAGGTCACCCGGCCCGGCACCCTGACCGCCACCAATGGCGCCATGGTCCCGGCCGGCGTGCAGCTGGGCCTGGGCGTGCGCCCGGCCAGCGTCACGGTGATGCTGGGCCAAGGCCCGCTGAGCCAGACCAATGGCGACCTCGATGTCGCCGTGGACGGCACCGGCTATCTCGAGGTGACGCTGCCCTCGGGGATTTCGGCCTATACCCGCGACGGCAGCCTGAAACGCTCGGCCGAGGGCCAGGTGGTGACCTCGGAAGGCTATCCGCTGGTCCCCGACATCACCATCCCCGAGGATGCGCGCAGCATCTCGATCAATACCAACGGCGAGGTCTTCGCCTATTTCGACGACCGCGTCGAACCCGAGAACCTGGGCCAGATCACGCTGGCAAGCTTCATCAACGAAAAGGGCCTCGAGGCCAGCGGCTCGAACCTGTTCCTGGAAACCGTCGCCTCGGGTCCGCCGCGTATCGCCACGCCGGGGCAAGAGGGGCTTGGCACGCTGCGCGGCGGCTTCCTGGAGGAAAGCGCCGTGGATCCGGTGCGCGAGATCGCCGAGCTGATCAAGGCGCAGCGCGGCTACGAGCTGAACTCCAAGGTCATCACCGCCGCCGACCAGATGCTGGGCACCACGGTGCAGGTGCGGTGATGCGCTATCTTGCCCTGCTGCTTCTGGCCCTGCCGCAGCCCTGCCTTGCCGACGCGCTGCTCGCGACCCGCACCCTGCCCGTCGGCACGGTGATCTCGGCCGAGGATGTCACGCTGTCGGCCGAGGCCGAGGGCATCGCGCCGGATGTCTCGCAGGTGGTGGGCCTGCAATTGCGGGCGATGGTCTATCAGGGCCGCAGGATCGACCCTTCGCAACTGTCCGCCCCGACCCTGGTCGACCGCAACCAGCTCGTCACCCTTGCCTATGAGCGCTCTGCCCTGCGGATCGAGGCCGAGGGCCGCGCCCTGTCCGCCGGCAGCGCCGGGCAGGTCATCCGCGTCATGAACAGCGCATCGCGCGTCACCGTTTCCGGGCGCGTCGCCCCGGACGGCACCGTGATCGTCATGCAAAACTGAAGGATCCAGCCATGACCACCTCCATGCCATCGCGCCCCGTCCTGTTGCTTGGCGCGGCCAGCATCGCCCTTTCGCTGACCGGCTGCGGCCGGGTCGCGCAGGTCGGCCAAGTGCCGGACATGACCCAGCCCGAAAGCAGCGTCGAATTCCAAGCCATGACCTCGCAAGGCTATGGCGCGCAGGAGCTGCCCGATCGCATGGACAGCACAGCCTCGCTGTGGACGACCGCGCAGAACTCGCTGGTGGCGGACCGGCGCGCCGCCAATCGCGGCGACATCCTGACCGTGGTGATCGAGATCGACGACCGGGCCGAGATCCAGAACAGCTCGGGCCGCAGCCGCAGTTCGGCCGACAAGGTCAGCATTCCCGGCATGGCCGGTCTGCCGCAACGCATCGACAAGATCCTGCCCGAGGGCGCCAGCATGGACGAGCTTGCCGAGGCCAAGGCCTCGTCCAGCTACAAGGGCAGCGGCAATATCTCGCGCCGGGACAAGATGACCCTGCGCGTCGCCGCCACGGTCGTCGAGCGCCTGCCGAACGGTGTCCTGCGCATCCAGGGCACGCAAGAGGTGCGGGTGAACTACGAGATCCGCGAGCTGACGGTCAGCGGCTTCGTGCGCCCCTCGGACATCGGCCGGCGCAACGAGATCTCGTATGACCGGATCGCCGGGGCGCGCATCTCTTATGGCGGGCGCGGCCAGATCAGCGACGTGCAGCAGCCGCGCTATGGCCAGCAGATCGCCGACATCGTGCTTCCCTATTGAGGCTGCCGCTCGTGAAGAAGATCGTTCTTTTGCTTGTTCCCCTGCTGGCTTTCATCGCCGGCGCCTTCGGCGGCGACATGCTGCAGGCCGGCAAGAAACCCGACAGCGCCCAGGCCGCCGGCGACGCGAGCCATGAAACCGCCGAGCCGGCCAAGGCCGAACCCGAGCCCGCCGCAGAGGGCCATGAGGCGCCCGCGGCCGATGCGGGCCATGGCGACGCCGGTCACGGCGAGGCTGCCGAGGGCGAAGGCCAGCTCGACTGGTTCAAATTCCCCAGCCAGTTCTTCGTCCCGATCCTGCGCAACGGCACGCCGACGGCGATCATGGTCCTGACGCTGACGGTCGAGATGCCCTCCTCGGCGCGCCCGCGCATCGAGGCGCAGGAACACCGCCTGCGCGATGCGCTGCTGAATGCCTTGCTGATCGAGGCCAATACCGGCGGCTTCGACGGCAACTTCACCGCCGATCCGGCCCAGCAGCGGCTGCGCAGCGCGCTTCTGGCGGCAGCCCAGGCGGCGGCCGGCAGCGACGTGCAGCGCATCCTGATCGAGGATATCGGCCGGCAAGAGCAATAGCCGGAAGTCGCAAGCCTGTTCACCCAGGGCTTCCCGCGGCACGCCGCCGCCATCACAGGCTGCCTGGCCCTTGGCCGACAGGCGGCAGGTCTTGCACCGACAGTCTAGCGCCGGCCGTCCATGCGGGTGAAATCCATCACGCTGCCCTCGCCCGGGCGCAGTTGCGACCAGTCGTCGATCTGGAAATCCACCACCAGCGTCGCGGCGGTCGGATAGCGGCGAAAGTCCGGGTCCAGCGGCGCCCGCGCCGGCAAGGTGGCGGCGAATTCGGCGATGCCGGGGTTGTGGCCGATCATCATCACCGTCGGCGCCGAAGCCGTGCGCAGGATCGCCAGCATCTTCTCGGGCGTCGCCTGATAAAGCCCCGGCTCGTAGCGGATATGCGGCCGCACCTCCAGCGGCGCCAGCGCGATGCGGGACCAGGTTTCGCGCGTGCGCTCGGCGGTCGAACACAGCACCTCCTCGGGCTCGTAGCCGCGGCTCGCCAGCCAGTCGCCCAGCTCGCGGGCCGAGCGGCAGCCGCGGTCGTTCAGCGGCCGGTCGTGGTCCGGCTGCGCCGGATCATCCCAGGAGGATTTCGCGTGCCGGGTCAGGATCAGGCGACAGTGTCCGAGAGGGGTCATCGAATTGCCTTTTCGGCCATGCGGTTAAGTTTACGCAACGAACCCCGAGCCTGCCACAGCTGCCGGCGCGCCGGCAAGCACTCTCTTGGCCCGCCCGCGCCTAGAGTTCGCTGTCGCCCTGGCGCAGCCCGCGCGGCTTGACCCGCGGTTCGGTCGAGCGGATCAGCGAGCCGGCGCCATGTTCGGTGAAGAGCTCCAGAAGCGAGGCATTGGCCACCCGCCCGTCCAGGATCACCACGGCGCGCACCCCCTCGTCGAGCGCCTTCAGCGCCGTCTCGGTCTTGGGGATCATGCCGCCGGCGATGGTGCCGTCGGCGATCATGGCGCGGACCTGGTCGGGGTGGATCTGGGTCAGAACCTCGCCCGAGGCGTCCTTGACGCCCGAGACATCGGTCAGAAGCAGCAGCCGGTCGGCCTTCAGCGCGCCGGCGATGGCACCGGCGGCGGTGTCGCCATTGACGTTGAAGGTCTCGTTATCCTCCATCCCGGTCGCCACCGGGGCAATGACCGGGATCAGCCCGGCATTGTAGAGGTCGCGGATGATCTGCACGTTCATCTCGACCGGGCGGCCGACGAAGCCCAGCTCGGGGTCGTCGGGCTCGCAGACCATCAGGTCGTCGTCCTTGCCGGAAATGCCGACTGCGCGGCCGCCGGCGTCGTTGATCGCCTGCACGATGCGCTTGTTCACCAGGCCCGACAGCACCATCTCGACCACCTCTACCGTCTCGCGGGTGGTGACGCGCTTGCCGCGCACGAAATGGCTTTCGATGCCCAGCTTCTTCAGCAATTCGTTGATCATCGGGCCGCCGCCGTGACAGACGACCGGATGGATGCCGACCTGCTTCATCAGCACCATGTCGCGGGCGAATTCGGCCATGGCCTCATCGTCGCCCATGGCATTGCCGCCGAATTTCACCACCACCACCGCGCCGGAATAGCGCTGCATATAGGGCAGCGCTTCCGAAAGGGTGCGGGCGGTGGCAATCCAGTCACGGTTCATGTTCTGCGTTCTCATCCAAAGGCCCCTGTTCGTCGGGCGCAGCCTAGGGCGCCGGCGCCGCCCCGTCCAGACCGCCTAGTCCAGGCCGGCGATGATGCTGCGCAGCGTGGCGATGCCCTGCCCCTTGTCCGAGCTTGTGATCACAAGTTCGGGATAGGCGGCGGGATGCTTCTGCAACGCCTCCTGCACCTGGGCGACGGTGGCCTGCATGGCCTGCGGACCGATCTTGTCGCCCTTGGTCAGCACCACCTGGAAGGGCACGGCCGAGCGGTCGAGCAGCTTCATGATCTCGTGATCGACATCCTTCACGCCATGGCGCGAATCGATCAGCGCGAAGGCGCGGCGCAGGGTCGGCCGCCCCGAGAGATAGGCTTTCAGCAGCGCCTGCCATTTCGCCACCACGGCGACCGGCGCCTTGGCGAAACCATAGCCCGGCAGGTCGACCAGATAGGTCTGCTCGCCCAGGGTGAAGTAGTTGATTTCCTGCGTGCGGCCCGGGGTATTCGAGGCGCGAGCGAGCCCGTTCCGCCCGGTCAGGGCGTTGATCAGGCTGGACTTTCCGACATTCGAGCGGCCGGCGAAGCAGACCTCGGGCCGGTCCGCGGGCGGCAATCCGTCCATGGCGACGACGCCCTTGAGGAAATCCACCGGGCCGGCGAACAGCTTGCGGGCGGCCTCGGCGATCTCGGGATCGGGCTCGGGGGCGATGGGAAAGGCGACCTTCATGCGCGCACCTCATTGCCCAGGACGATCTCGCCGCCGGTGACCACCTCGGCATAGATGCCGAAATCGGAATGGCCGAATTGCGCGGCCAGCGCCTCGGGCATGTCCAGGTCGATCTGGCCGGTGGCGGTGTCGGCGCTGGTCGCGGCGCAGCGGCCGATGGTCTCGGTCACCCGCAACTCCAGGCCGCCGATGGTCAGGATATGGCCGATCAGCTCGCGTTCGGCATAGGGCGCCCAGCCGTCCAGCCACAGGTTCGCGCGCCAGCGTTCGACGCCCAGCGGCTGGCCCAGCCGCGATTCCAGATCGGCCAGGCTCGACAGCGACAGGATCGAGATCCAGGGCTGGCTGACATCGGTCCAGCCGGTCGGGCCCTGCACCAGCCGGGTCGGCGCCGGCTTGTCCGCGGGCCAGAGCGGGCGGACCCAGTCCACCAGCCGCGGCCCCTCGGTTTCCGGGTCGAAGGCCAGGTCGGGCAGGTCGGGATGGCGCAGGCGGATCGGTCCGCCCGGCGCGCCCTCGCCCCAGCCGCCCTGCACCGCCTGCAAGCCGGCGGCGGCCGCGCCGCGCAGGAAGCAGGATTTCGGCAGCCAGCGCTCGGGGCGCGCGCCCGCGCCGGCGTGGCGTTCGCCGCCCTCGGTCAGCAGCGCCCAAAGCCGATCGCCCGGCAGGCGCCGCGCCGCATCCAGACGGGTGCGGGCGATGTCCTCGCCGCCGATCGACTTGATCGGGTGGCGCCGGATCCGGGCGATGCGGGCGATCATTTGCCGCCCTTTTCCTTGGGCTTGGCCTCGGCCTTGCCGCGCGCGGGCAGGCTGGAGCGGATGTTGCCGAACAGGTCGGGCCGGTGGCCGTGCATCGACATGATCGTGTACTGCTGGATGATGGTGATGGTGTTGTTGGTGATCCAGTACAGCACCAGCCCCGAGGCGAAGCCGCCCAGCATGAACATGAAGATCCAGGGCATCCAGGCGAAGATCATCTTCTGCGCCGGATCGGCCGGGGCCGGGTTCAGCCGCTGCTGCATCCACATCGAGATGCCCAGCACGATGGCCAGCGCCGGCAGGGTGAAGCTGTGCAGGAAGCTGCCCTGGCCCGGCGTCGCCCAGGACAGCAGGCCGAACAGGTTCCACAGGCTGGACGGATCGGGCGCCGACAGGTCGCGGATCCAGCCGATCCAGGGCGCGTGCCGCAGTTCGATGGTGACGAAGATCACCTTGTAGAGCGAAAAGAAGATCGGGATCTGCAGCAGCACCGGCAAACAGCCCGCGGCGGGGTTCACCTTTTCGCGCTTGTAGAGCTCCATCACCTCTTTCTGGTATTTCATCCGGTCGTCGCCGGTGCGCTCCTTCAGCGCCTCCATCTGCGGCTGCAATTCCTTCATCTTCGCCATCGAGATGTAGGATTTGCGCGCCAGCGGGAAGACCAGCAGCTTCAGGATGAAGGTCAGGCCGATGATCGACCAGCCCATGTTGCCGATGAAGCCATGCAGCCAGTGCAGCAGGCGGAAGATCGGCTTGGTCAGGAAGTAGAACCAGCCCCAGTCGATGGAATCGACGAAACGGTCGATGCCGGGGTTCTGCTGGTAGCCGTTGATCGTCTCCCAGACCTTGGCGCCGGCGAAGAGATAGCTGGACGAGGTGCCGGTCGCGCCCGGGGCCACGGTCTGCATCGGCATCCGGGTCTCGGTCTGGTAGATGTCAGCGCCGGGGGCGTATTTCACCACGGCGGTGAAGGCGTTGCCCGGCGCCGGCGCCAGCGTGGTCATCCAGTATTTGTCGGTGAAGCCGACCCAGCCGTTCTCCTGGACCTCGATCAGCTGCGCCGGGCCTTCGCCGGCCACGGGGGCCAGGTCGGGCAGGTTTTTGTATTTCTCCTCGAGCAGCTTGCCGTCGGTCATGCCGACGACGCCCTCGTGCAGGACGAAGAAGTTCTGGGTGTCCGGCTTGCCGTGGCGCGCAAGAATGCCATAGGGCGCGGCGGCGAAGGGCGCGGTCCCGGTGTTCTCGACCGATTGGGTGACGGTGAACAGGAACTTGTCGTCAAGCTCATAGACCCGGCGGAAGATCTGGCCGGCGCCATTGTCCCAAGCCAGCGTGACCGGCTGGCCCGGCGCCAGGGTGGTGCCGGATTCGACCTGCCACAGCGTCGCCGGTCCGGGCACCAGGGCGGGGTCGGTGCCGGGGCCGGGCATCCAGCCATAGACCGCGTAATAGGGCTTCTGCACCGCCGGTTGCAGGTCGCCGCCGGGGGCGACCGGGCTGCCCCCGGCCTTCAGCGCGGGCATGGTCGTGGGCGACAGCAGCCGGACGAAGGGCGAATTCGGATCCAGCGTCTCATGATAGCCGGTCAGCTCCAGATCGTCGATCCGGCCCCCGGCCAGCGAGATCGAGCCGGCGAGCGAGGGGGATTCGATCTTGAGCCGCTGGGCCTGGGCCGAGGGATCGCTGCTGGCCGCGTCGGCGGTCGCGAGCGCCGGGGCGGCGCCTTGGGTGCTGCCGGCCGGGGCGGCCGGGGCGCCGGGCTGCGCCGCGCCATCCTGGGCCGCGCCGCCCTGGGCCGAGCTTTGCGCCGGCTCCTGCGCCGGGGGCGCGGGCTCGGGGGCGAAAAAGATCGACCAGACGAGCATGACGAGGGCCGAAAGCACCATCGCCAGGATGAGGTTGCGATTGTTGTCTTGCATTCCGGACCAGCCCTTCGTCTTGACCCCAGCCAGAGGGTTCGGGCCGCTTCAACAGAAGCGACCGGCAAAGGTCAAGGGAATTTGCCCGAAACCGCCGGAACGCGGCCCTCGGGCAGAGGCCGCGGGCGGCGCCCGGGCGCAGGCAACAGGGTCGGCCCTGGCCTGGATCGCTTGCGTTGATCGAGCAACGCAGAAGATGGAGCGGCTGGTGGACAAGGCGGCGAGAGCCTTTGCCGCCGGATGCTCCGGGGCGTGGCCTGCGCAAGAAGGATGCACCGGAACGCAGCCCATGGGCAGAACCAGCGGTCGGCACCTGGCCGCATCGCGACAGGGGTCAACTCCGGCCTGGATCGCGTGCATCGGATCGCGACGCCGGATCAGCCGAGCGAGCGCGGCGGCTCGGGAGACGCCTTGGCAGCCATGGCCGCGGAGAGCGCGCTTGTCGACGGCTGGTCCGCAGCGGCCATGCGCAGAAGGGATGCAAGCGAGCATGTCTTTTGGTCAACGAGCACCCTTCATCGAGGCGCGGGGACCTTTCTGCTGCATCCCCTCAAGCAGCGAGATCTGCGCGTCCCGGCTGATCCCCCAGCATGTTCCGAGCGAAAGAGCCGCCCTTGCGCCGGCGGCCGCAGGCGACGCTCGAATCGGCCCGAACGGCCAGACTTCGGGCGGCGCGAGAGGCAAAGCGTTCCGGCTGGCGTGCCGATACCTGAGCTGATCGGAGCATCGCGCCCCGACGAAAAGAGGCTCTCAGCCCCTGCGGCGCAGGTCGTAGGCCAGCGGCAGCGAGCGGCCGTGCTCCAGCAGGAAAGCATCGACCTCGGCCGCCGGCATCGGCGGTGCCACCGCCGGTCCCTGCACGGCGGCAAAGCCGATCTGGGCCAGGAAGGCGTTCTCATCCTGCGTCGCCACCCCGTCGGCCAGGGTCGCCAGCCGCAGATGCTCGGCCAGGGCCAGGATGGCCAGGATCATGCGCTGCTGGTCGGCGCGGCGGTCGCAATCGGCGACGAATTCGCGGCCGATGCGGACGCGGCCGACACCGAAGCGGCGCAGGTCGCCAAGGCCGGCGCTGCCGGTGCCGAAATCCCCCAGCGCCAGCGCGCAGCCCGCCGCTGCCAGCCGGTGCAGACAGGCCGTCACCGGCACCCGGCCGCCGCTGCGGCCGATCGGCTCGCAAAGCTCGATCTCCAGCCGGCCGGGCAGCAGGTCGTGGCGGTCCAGCTCCCACAGGATCGAGTCGGCCAGCAGGGGATCGGCCAGCATCCGGTCCGAAAACGGCAGCGTCAGCCGCGGCACTGCCGCGCCCATGCGGTCCCAGCCCTTCAGGCAATCCAGCGCCTGGCGCAGGACATGGGTCGCGACATGGCTCAGCGTCTCGTCGTCGAGCCGGGGCTCGATCTCGTCGAGGTCGCGGCTTTCCGCATTGTCCATGCGCAGCCGCGTCAGCACGCGCAGCCCCAGCATCGCACCGGTATCGCAGCAGATCTGCGGCTGGAACAGCAGGCCGATGCGGTCCAGCGTCAGCGCCGGCGCGGCGGCCGGCACGGGCTCGGCGCCCGGAACCGGCATCTCGACGAACCGCAGCTGGCCGGCCGGCGACAGCGGGTCGCAGCCCTGCAAGGCCGCGCGGCCATGGGCGTAAAGCGCAGCCGGATCGGCCGCGCCGGTCTCGTCGCCGACGATGACCGCGTTCACCACCGGGCAGATGCGCAGGTCGGGCAGTTCGATCCCCCGGCCGCAGATCGCCTGCAACCGGGCCAGAAGCCCGGGCACGGCCTGCTGGCGACCGATGGCGAACAGGCCCAGCACCTCGGCCGAGCCGGGGCTGCGCAGCTGCGGCAGCAGCCGCATCTCGGCCACCAGCCGGCGGGTCAGCTGGTCCAGCAGCAGCTCCATGACCTGCGGGCCAAGGCCGCCGCGCAGCGTATCGACATTTTCGAGCCGCAGCACCAGGGCCAGCCGCGTCCGATGCGGTGCCCCGCCATCGCCCTTGACCAGCCGTGCCAGACGCGCCGCCGCCGCCCCGATTCCGTAAGCCATTCCCCAGTCCCGAATCTTGTTCTCCAGGGACCAGTCTAGGCCGCGAAGTTTTTCGTTCGGTTAATGTTCGCGCAGCCGCGGCACGTCTTTTTCATTAAAATCCGTCATATCCGGGCTGAGCGCGGTGAAATCGAACAGCGCCGGATCCGGCAGATGCGAGGGGCGCACGTTCATCAGCGCCCGGAACATCACCTGCCGGCGGCCCGGGCTGCGCGTCTCCCATTCGTCCAGCAGCTTCTTCACCTGCATGCGCTGCAAGCCCTCCTGGCTGCCGCAAAGGTCGCAGGGGATCACCGGATAGTGCATCGCCCGGGCAAAGCGGTCGCAATCGGCCTCGGCCACGAAGGCCAGCGGGCGCAGCACGTTCAGGTCGCCCTCTTCGTTCAGCAGCTTCGGCGGCATCGAGGCCAGCCGTCCGCCGTGGAACAGGTTCATGAAGAAGGTTTCCAGGATATCGTCGCGGTGATGGCCCAGCACCACGGCCTGGCAGCCCTCTTCCCGCGCAATCCGATACAGATTGCCGCGCCGCAGCCGCGAGCAGAGGGCGCAATAGGTCCGGCCTGCCGGCACCTTTTCCTTCACGATGGAATAGGTGTCCTGGTATTCGATGCGATGCGCGACCTGCCGGTCGGTCAGGAATTCGGGCAGCACCGTCGCCGGAAAGCCGGGCTGGCCCTGGTCGAGGTTGCAGGCCAGCAGCTCGACCGGCAAGAGCCCGCGCCATTTCAGCTCGTGCAGCACCGCGAGCAGCGTGTAGCTGTCCTTGCCGCCCGAGAGGCAGACCAGCCAGCGGTCGCCGGGGCGGATCATGTCATAGGTCTCGATGGCGGCGCGGGTCTCGCGCACCAGGCGCTTTCTCAGCTTGCGGAACTCGGTCGAGGACGGGGCGCCGCGAAACAGCGGGTGGATGTCCTCGGGGCCGTCGAAGGCCTCGGTCTCGTCGGAGAGCTGGTCCCGCATGATGTCCTCGTCGCGCCTTGGCGCCTTGAATAGCATGAAACCGCCGCGGGGTCAGTCCCGCGGTTGCGCCTTTGCCCCCGGCACCGGGTCGAAGCCGTGCCCGCCCCAGGGATGGCAGCGGCAGATGCGCCGCGCGGCCAGGAAGCCGCCCTTGATGCCGCCGTGCAGCTCCATCGCCTCGAGCGCATAGGCCGAGCAGGTCGGCTGGAAGCGGCAGCCATGCCCGACCCAGGGGCTAGCGACCAGGCGATAGCCGCGCACCGGCAGCGCCAGCAGCCGGGCCAGCGGGGTCATTTGCCGTGCACCCGCACCAGCGCGGATGCCAGGTCGGCGCGCAGCTCGGCGAAATCGCGGCTGACGGTGGCGCCCGGGCGGCCGACCAGCACGTAATCCCAGCCGGGGCGCGCCGCGGCCGGCATGACCTCGCGCGCCAGCGCCCGCAGCCGGCGCTTGGCGCGGTTGCGGGTCACGGCATTGCCGATCTTCTTGGAACAGGTGAAGCCGACGCGGACGCCCTGCCCCGCCTCGTCCGCCTCGCGGTGGCGGGCCTGCAGCAGGAAGCCCGGCATGCCCTGGCGGCGGGCCGAGGCCGCGCGCAGGAAATCCGCCCGCTTGCGCAGCACCTCGAGCGCGAAAACGCCAGAAGCCGCCCTGTCCGGGATCGCATCGGCGACGGTCCGGCCAGCGGCGGCGACTTCGTGGGTGCTGTCCATCAGGGAAAGCCCGCGCCGTGGCGCGCGTCAGGGCTTACGCGCTGAGCGACTTGCGGCCCTTGGCGCGGCGGGCGTTCAGCACGCGGCGGCCGCCTTTGGTCGCCATGCGCGCGCGGAAGCCGTGGCGACGGGCGCGAACCAGGTTCGACGGCTGGTAGGTGCGTTTCGACATCTTTCAACTCCGGGTCAGGGCGTGTCAGGGTATGGGCAGCCGGCCCACGCAAGACGCGCCGGTCATTCGAGGCCCGCTGGATAGTCCCCCCCGCCCGCCAAGTCAACCACAATAGCGGCATTTCCGGCGGGCTCCCGCCGCAGGCACCGGCCGATGGAACCCGGGCAATGTCACGCATGTTTGAACTGCACGGCCTTTGCCATTATGTGAAGCAGCGAGCGCCGAGACGAGGGGAAACGCGAAACCTGCCATGGCCCTGAACACGCTTTCCGGCCGATTCGCCCTGCTGACGGGCATTTTCGTGCTGCTGGCCGAATTGCTGATCCTGCTGCCCTCGCTTGCGAACTACCGGCTGGATTTCCTGGAATCGCGCCTGGAGCGGGCGCAGATCGCCAGCCTCGCGCTGCTGGCGACCGACGAATCGCTGGCCTCGGAGCTGGAATCGGAACTGCTGGAGAACGCCGGCGTCTTCAACGTGGTGCTGCGCCGGAACGACGTGCGCCAGCTGGTGCTGTCCTCGCCGATCCCGGGGCCGATCTCGGCCACCTACGACCTGCGCGAACAGCCGTTCTGGAGCTCGGCGCGCGATGCGCTGGCCCAGCTTTTCGATCCGCAGAACAAGGTGATCCGCATCATCGGCGCCCCGGTCAACCAGGCCGGCCAGCTGATCGAGATCACCATGGACACGGCCCGGCTGCGCACCGAGATGATCGACTACGGGCTGCGGCTGCTGGCGATCTCGGCCGCCTTCTCGATCCTGACGGCGCTGCTTCTGAACATCGCGGCGCAAAGGCTGCTGCTGGTGCCGATCCGGCGCGTCATCAGCCACATGACCGCCTATGCCGGCGCGCCCGAGGACGCCCGCGCCATCATCACCCCCACCGCGCGCTTGGCCGAGCTGAACGAGGCCGAGACGGCGCTGGCCGCCATGCAGCGCACCGTGACCTCGGCCCTGAAGCAGAAGGACCGGCTGGCGCAGCTGGGCCAGGCGGTGGCCCGCATCAGCCACGACCTGCGCAATATCCTGACCACGGCGCAGATCTTTGCCGACCGGCTGGAGACCAGCGCCGACCCCGCCGTGCGCCGCGCCGCGCCCAAGCTGGTCAACTCGATCAGCCGCGCGGTGAACCTGTGCGAGACCACGCTGGCCTTCGGCAAGGCCGAGGAGCCGGCGCCGTCGCTGTCGCGCTTCAACCTTTCCGCGCTGGTGACCGAGGTGACCGAGGGCGAGGCGCTGGCCGCCGACCGGCTGGACGGGGCCGAGCCCATCGAGTTCCTGACCGACGTGCCCCCCGGCCTGTCGGTCAGGGCCGACCGCGACCAGCTGTTCCGGGTGCTGTCGAACCTGGTGCGCAACGCCCGCCAGGCCATCGAGGCCACGCGCCAGCCCGGCACCATCGAGATCGGCGCCGGCGAGGACGAGCAGGAATGGTGGATCCGCATCGGCGACACCGGCCCCGGCCTGCCGAAGAAGGCGCGCGACTTCCTGTTCCAGCCCTTCTCGGGCGGCTCGCGCAAGGGCGGCACCGGGCTGGGCCTGGCCATCGCCGCCGACCTGGTGCGCAACCACGGCGGCCGGCTGGAGCTTCTGCGCAGCGACGAGGACGGCACCCAGTTCATCCTGCACCTGCCGCGCGAGCTGGCGATCCCGGTGTCGCGGGCCGAAATCGCCTGAAACCACGGGCATTCGCGGGGGTGCGGAAAAAGATTTCCGAAAAGGCGATTTTGGCCTTGCACCCCCCCGGAGCTATCTCTAGATAACCGCCTCACAGCGGACCCGTAGCTCAGCTGGATAGAGCACCAGACTACGAATCTGGGGGTCGGGCGTTCGAATCGCTCCGGGTCCGCCATTGAATCAATCACTTACAAGAAAGCGCCGGCGCGATTTAGAAGCCGTGTAGAGATTGTGTAGAGCCAGCCCCCTTTTGGCTGGCCCTTTGGCATTCCGGTTTCAGCCCGAAAGAATCGCGGGGACTACGTCACCGGCCAGCGGCTCACGTGACAAGAACACCTGTTTGAAGCCTGTGGCGTCCCCGCCCGTGCGGGTCATGGCAACCGATACCTCGGGTGTGGGATCGCCGGGAAAGGCCGAATAGCGCCGCACCATGAACGTGTCCCCGAGGTCGGGTAGCGCCAGCGGGTTGAGGCTCACCGGATCGGGCAGGATGGACAGCTTGAAGTCGCCCGAGTACACCCGTAGCCCCCGCCCATTCGTCGTGCTGGCCGAAGTCATAGACGGCATGAGCATGGCAGAGCTTGGCCCACTCATAGGAGCCATTCGGGCCGACGAGACGCGCCGACAGGCCGGGTTCATCTTGGCCGCGCGTTGCAAGTCCTGGAATAGGTGTTTCGGGTTCATCACTCGCCCCCCGCAGCAATGGGCTTGGACGCCCCCTCGGGCAGGCTCACATTGTCTCAGCCCACCAGCGCCATGGCTGTGGCGAGGGGAACACCCGACTGCACCAGAGAGCCGACAGCACGGGCACGGCCCGCCGCGCGTCAGCCGACATGAGGTCCTGTAGCCCCAGCCGTGACACGCCGATCTTGCGCGACAGTTCGGGCGTGATCATGCGGGCGAGGGGATCAAGGGTCGTGAGAGCAAAGGCGCGCATCTGTTCCCGGATCGCGCCCGCATTGCCGGATGCCGTCAGCATACCGGGCGCGATGCCACAAGCGGCAAGCACCCGGTCATGCAATGCGCTTGCCGTCGCGTCCAGCCCCGCCTTGCCCAGATCGGGAGTCAGATCAATCCTGCGCCACTCTGTACGGCTATCGCCAGTATGGTGGCCGTGACTTTCCTTGGACGGGATCGCCGCCAAAGAAACCGTGCGCAGGCCGGTTAGGGTATGGGTTACCTGTTCCTCTGGCATAGTAGAGGGGAAGGGCAGGATCGCTTTCCCGACAAAGCCCAGATTTCCCGAAACCGTGGATTCGATATCCGCCAGCAGCGAAGCCGAGAGGCCAAGAAACGAGAGAGGCCCACGCCCCTGCCATGGGGTTTCTGGCGATGCCCCGATTTGAAGGCTTAGAACCTCATCGCCCAGAGCCTTGAGGGTATCGGTCCCGGTCGGGCGCGGCAGCGTCAGGTTCCAGCGGTCGTGCTCCACCATGTCCCAGAACGCCGCGCGGCGCAGTTCGATAGATGAACCGGACAGGCCGATATGCCAGACGGATTGGCCGCGAAAGAACAGGTCCCAGCCCCACGGCCCCGAGGATATCCGGGGTCAGCTCGGGCACCAGCTTGGCGAATGAACGGACCAGAGGCCAGCCGCCGCGCCAATGGTGGCCGAGAGACTGGCAGAGCCATCCGAGGTCGCGGCCCGCCGCTTGACTTCAATGCAGACATTGATCACGCCTGCCGCGTGGTTCGCGTTTCGGCTCGCTGGAACAGATAGCGCAGGGGGTTTTTTTTATTTGCGAATCTCATTTGCCAACAGAGCGCCCGCGCCAGAGCCATAGAAAATGCCCATAAGCAGCTCACGGCTTAGCGTGGTATCTCCTCGAGTTTTCTAGCGAAATTTGCACCATTGGGGAAGCTGGATCAGTTGATATAGCGCCAGATTGGCAACCGCCTGGACAACATGCGAGGGCAGCGGATCAACGGGGTGTGGTCGGGCTTTGGGTCAGGCGATAGAGATTGCCCGGATAGAGCATCAGCAAGCCTGCGCGATATTCGATGCTCCGCGCCTGCCAGCCCCACGTTTCATCGCTCCATACCTCGGAAAGGGTCGCAGCCGGGTACGGATAGCGCGGCCAGCGCCATTCGGTGATTTCGTCCACCTCTATCAGCACCTCGCCCGCCGTGATGCCGCAATAGCAACTGCCGGTGAACGTCTCGGCTTGCTCATAGGCCGCAGCGATGTAGGAACCGGCCAGCGCCTCGGTACGCCCGCCTCAAGCGCAATCTCGGACGCGGAAGGGGCGGCGGGAACGGGGCCGGTTTGAAAATCCTCCTCAATGCTCTTGATGCTCATGCAGAATGATCCTGTTCCGGGGGCGGGTTTCGGGATTGCGAAGGGATCGCAATTCAGCTTGGCTTTCCCAATATGCGGGCAGCGTCACCAACGAGAGTTCGTAAAGAACAAGCTGGAATAGCTGGCGGATCATCACCGAAGGGTTGCCCGGCTCGGGGATCAGCTTTTCAGCCCCCGGCACCACGTCCTTGGGTGGCACTCGAAAGCCGGGCGACACGCCCTTGATCAGGCCAGCGCCCAGCATGATCAACAGATCGGTGATTTGGGTTGCCCGCTCGGCACCGGGGGGAATCTGGGCAATGAATTCCAGAAAATCCTCGGTATCGTTAAACTCAAGCATACCGGCCTGTTTCGAGGCAGGCGGCTTGTCGTACGAATGGCCGACAAGAAGGTGAACGTCGCGGTGAGGCGCATTGATCGAGAACGAGAACGCCCCCGGTTCGATGCTTTCCTTGCGCACGGTGCCCGTGTCTTGAAGGGTCGCCAGCGCCTTATAGGGGGGAAGCGCCCGACGATGGTCGGACGCTTGTCTTGTGAACGGACTTCCAGCCCCGATACGGGCCAGATCGGGGCTATGTTCATGGCCTTAAACCCGATCAGTGATGCCAAGAGACAGGAGAGGGGGGAACGGGGAATGAGGCCGAGCCACGGGATCGCGTTTGGAGCGGGCGTTTTCGCGGCGCTGTCAGCACAACAGATGTCAACCGAACTGGCGTGGGGCGCTATCGCAATGGCAGGACTGGCCGTCTGGACAGCCGTGTGGGACGCATGACCCTGCCCCGCTGTCAGACAAGAACAGGGAGAGGGTGATGGGAAAGCCTTGGACACCAGACATGCTGGCGGACTGCTGGGGCTGCTCGGGAGAAACCGTACGTCAGCTTATTCGTAGCGGGCAGTTGCCAGCCTTCCGGGTCGGAAGGATGCTGCGGGTGAAACATGAAACCGTCGAGGCGTATGAATGCGGGACCATCAGATCGGAAGGCTCAAAGGACGATACGTCGTCACATGGAACGACGAACGAGGCTCCCGCCGACGTTATATCGCCGCGCGCCGCGAGGCCGGGCGCAAGGATGCAACGATCCGCACAGAGATGGGCTGCCTGCGCACCTGCCTATCGTGGGCAGCGAAATCCACGCTGATCCGGCCGCGCCGCGCATCGTCATGCCGCAGACCCCCCCCCGCGCGAGCGATACTTGACGCGGGCCGAGGCTGGCAAATTGGTCGCCGCTCCTGGCGATCCTCACATCAGGCTGGCGATGCTGCTGATGCTGGGCACGGCAGGCAGGATCGGCGCTCTGCTGGAACTGACATGGGATCGGGTGGACCTCGACCGGCGCATTATCAAGCTGGCGACGAATGACATTGGCCCGCGCAAGGGCCGCGCGACCGTGCCGGTCAACGACGACCTGATGGCGGCCCTGGCCGTCGCCAAAGACGCAGGCGTCTCGGACTATGTGATCGAATGGGGAGGACGGCGGGTCGGGTCGATAAAGGCCGAGTTCAACGCTGCCGTGAAGCGCGCCAAGACCGACCACTGCACGCCGCACGATCTGCGCCGCACGGCTGGACGCTTCATGGCCGATGGCGGGGTGCCGATTGAGGAAATTGCGCAGTTTCTCGGCCACTCGAATCCCAACGTGACCGCTCGACCTACAGCAAGTTCAGTCCTGAGTATCTGCGCAAGGCAGCAAACGCGCTGAACCTCGGTGGCGCGAATCCGGTTCAGCTTGCCAAGAAGCAAACCCCATGAGACAATCCAACATGCTGATTTTTATGGTGACCCCGGCAGGATTTGAACCTGCAACCTGCCCCTTAGGAGGGGGCTGCTCTATCCAGTTGAGCCACGGGGCCGCCGCCGCCTCTTTTGCCCGCAGATCTCGGAAATGGCAAGGTTGCCGTCATGCGCCGGACGCGATAACGGTAACATGATTGCGTTCCGGTAGTTGTCATGAACACGAAAAGACCCCGCCGTCCCTTGACCCTGCGCGACGTTTCGGAAGCCTCGGGCGTGTCCGAGATGACCGTCAGCCGCGTGCTGCGCAACCGCGGCGACGTCTCGGCCGCGACGCGCGAGAAGGTGCTGACCGCCGCCCGCACCCTGGGCTATGTCCCGAACAAGATCGCCGGCGGGCTGGCCAGCCAGCGGGTGAACCTGGTCGCGGTCATCATCCCCTCGCTGTCGAACATGGTGTTCCCCGACGTCCTGGGCGGGATCTCGGCCGAGCTCGACGATACCGGGCTGCAGCCGGTGGTGGGGGTGACGAACTACAGCCCCTCGCGCGAGGATACGGTGCTTTACGACATGCTGAGCTGGCGGCCCTCGGGGGTGATCCTGGCCGGGCTCGAGCATAGCAAGGCGGCGCGGGCGATGCTGGACAATGCCGGCCTGCCGGTGGTTGAGATCATGGACGTGGACGGCGATCCTATCGACACCGCGGTCGGCATCAGCCATCGCCGCGCCGGGGCCGAGATGGCCGAGGAGATCCTCGCCGCCGGCTATCGCCGCATCGGCTTCATCGGCACGCATATGCCCGAGGATCACCGCGCCCGCAAACGCCTGGCCGGCTTCGAGGCCCGGCTGGCCGAGGAGGGCCTGCAGCTGGCGGCGCGGGAATATTACCAGGGCGGCTCGTCACTGCACAAGGGCCGCGAGCTGACCGAGCGCATCCTGGCGCGGGAACCCGACCTGGATTTCCTGTATTTCTCCAATGACATGATCGGGGCCGGCGGGCTTCTGTGGTGCATGGAGAAGGGCTATGACATCCCGGGAAAGCTGGGGCTTGCGGGCTTCAACGGCGTCGAGCTGCTGGACGGGCTGCCGATGCGGCTGACCACCACCGACGCCCGGCGCATCGACATCGGCCGGCGCGCGGCGCGCATCGTCGCGGGCAAGGAGCCGGCGCCCGAGAGCGGCATCGTCGCCCTGGCGCCGACGATCATGCCGGGCGAGACCATCCGCAAACGCTGAGGCTGCTGCCCGCGCGCGGCGTTGCCGGAGTATTTGAAAAACGGTGAAACCGGCGCCGGTTTGGGCGCCCGCGCGATGTGCTGCGCCCTCACCGTTTCCAAAATACTCATGCGACAGCGACGGTTGCACTGCCGCATGGGTATTTGAGGAGCAAAGAAGCCGGGGCCGCGAAACGTCTTCGCTTCGTCTCAGTCGAAGCTGGGGAAGAACAGCTCGCCTGGGGACAGGGTAAAGATCTCGGCCCCGCTGGCGGTGACGCCGATGGAATGCTCGAACTGGGCCGAGAGCGACTTGTCGCGGGTGACCGCGGTCCAGTCGTCGGCCAGGATCTTGGTCTCGGGGCGGCCCAGGTTCACCATGGGCTCGATGGTGAAGAACATGCCCTCTTCCAGCACCGGGCCCTTGCCGGGGCGGCCGAAGTGCAAAACGTTCGGCGGCGCGTGGAAGGTGCGGCCCAGGCCGTGGCCGCAGAAGTCGCGCACCACCGACATGCGGTTCGCCTCGACATAGCTCTGGATCGCCCAGCCGATGTCGCCGAAGGTGGCGCCGGGGCGGACCGCCTCGATGCCCTTCATCAGGCTGTCATGGGTGACCTGGATCAGGCGCTTGGCCTTTACGCTGGGTTTGCCCGCCACATACATGCGCGAGCTGTCGCCATACCAGCCGTCCAGGATCACCGTCACGTCGATGTTGAGGATGTCGCCGTCGGCCAGGATCTTGTCGCCGGGGATGCCATGGCAGACGACATGGTTCACGCTGATGCAGCTGGCGTGCTGGTAGCCGCGATAGCCGATGGTGGCGCTGATCGTGCCAAGCTCGGTCACGCGGTTGCGGATGAAATCGTCCAGCGCCCCGGTGGTGGTGCCGGGTTGGACCAGCGGGCCGACCTCGTCGAGGATCTGCGCCGCGATCCGGCCCGCCGCGCGCATGCCGGCAAAGTCCTGCGGGTCGTGGATGCGGATCCCCTCGCGGGTCTGGCGTGCGTCGTTCATGGCGTCCTCGTGTTCCTGTCCCCCACAGATAGTCCCATGGCGCCACTTGTTCCAGCCCCGTGCGCGGACCTATACATTGGCCGACAGCCGAAAACGCGAGGAGCGCGAGATGCAATCCGACAATCCCACCGCCGCCATCCTGGTCATCGGGGACGAGATCCTGTCCGGCCGCACGCGCGAGGGCAATGCCCATTACCTGTCGCAGGTGCTGAACAGCATCGGCCTCGACCTGCGCGAGGTGCGCATCGTCGGCGACGACCACGACCAGATCGTGGCCTCGATCCGGGCGCTGGACAAGTCCTTGGGCGGGGCCTGGGACATGCTCTTCACCAGTGGCGGCATCGGGCCGACGCATGACGACATCACCGCCGATGCCGTGGCCGACGCTTTTGACGTCGGCATCGAGATCAACGAGGAGGCGCGCCGCGTCATGGTCGAGCGCTGGGAGGCGCGCGGCGTCGAGGTCACCGGCAACCGGCTGCGCATGGCCCGCATCCCGCTGGGCGCGGCGCTGATCCCCAACGCCCATTCCGCCGCGCCCGGCTTCCACATCGGCAATACCTATGTCATGGCCGGCGTGCCCGAGGTGTTCCGCGCCATGGTCGAGGCGATCGTTGACAAGCTGCCGACCGGCCGGCCCTCGGTCAGCGAGGCGCTGGAGGTGCTGCGGCCGGAATCCGACGTGGCCGACGGGCTGCGCGAGGTGGCCGAGTCCTTTCCGGACCTGTCGCTGGGATCGTATCCGTTCCAGCGCGGCCAGCGCTACGGCACCAGCCTGGTGATCCGGGGGCTGGACGGCAAGCGCGTCACAGATGCCATGACCGCGCTGCGCGAAAGGCTCGCGCTGTGATCGCCGATGCCGAGATCGCCCGCGTCTTCGAGACGAGCTGGCCCGCCGCCGAATATGCCGAGGCCGGCGGCTTTCGCGTCGGGCGCGGCCAGGGTGGCGGCGGCCGGGTCAGCTCGGCCCGGGCGCTGGGGCCGGATTGGGACGCGCCCGCCATCGCCGAAATCGCCGATCTCCAGCGCGGCTGGGGCGAGCGGCCGCTGTTTCGCGTCACCGACGGCGACGCGGCGCTGGAGCAGGCGCTGGCGGCCGAGGGCTTTCGCCACGGCAACCCCACCGCGGTCATGGCCGCCGATTGCGCCGTGCTGGCCCAGGCGGCGCGGCCGCGGCTGAGTTCCTTCGACATCTGGCCGCCGCTGGCAATCCAGTCCGACATCTGGGCCGGCGGCGCCATCCCGGAAAGCCGGCAGGCGGCGATGCGGCGCGTTACCCTGCCTCATACCGCGCTGCTGGGCCGGGTGCAGGACCGCGCCGCCGGCGCCGCCTTCGTGGCAGTGGATGGGCCGGTCGGCATGATCCATGCCATCGAGGTGGTGCCGGCGCTGCGCCGCCAGGGCGTCGCGGGCTGGCTGATCGGGCGGGCGGCGGAATGGGCGCAGGCGCAGGGCGCGACCCGGCTGGCCTTGGCGGTCAGCCGCGCGAATACCGCAGCCTGCGCGCTTTACGATCGGCTGGGTTTCGCCGAACTCGGCGGCTATGGCTATTGGAGCCGGGACTGAAGCCTCAGCCCGCCACCGCGGCGGCGAGCCGGCGCAGCTCCTTCTTGACCAGTTCCAGCTCGGCCCGCATCAGGGTCAGCTCGGCGCGCAGGTCGTCGTCCAGCAATTCGCCGGCGATCAGCGTCAGGCTGCCCAGGCGTTGCGCGCCAGGCTGCGGGGCTTCGCCCTCGGCGCCGTGGTCCTCGACCAGCAGAAAGCTCTGCACCCCGTCCGACAGCCGCTCGGGCGGAATGGCGGCGGCGATGCGCCAGCCGCCGCCCGGCTCCTCGGTGGCATGGGCCTCGGCCAGGCGGTTGCCCATATGCACCAGCACCAGCCGTCCGGGGGCCGCGTCGCGGCGCAGCACGCCCTGCCAGATGCCGCTGCGCAGGCCCAGGGATTCGAAATCGCTCATCTTGCTTCCTTGCATCACAGCTCTGCCCGCAGGTGGCGCGACAGGAACAGCTCGCGGATCTGGACCGCGTTCATGCGCGGCTGCTCGAAGATCAGGTCGAGCCAGATCTTTTCCAGCCGCTTCTCGTTCATCTGGGTATAGGCCAGGTCGAATTCGGTCACCTGCTGGCTGGGCTGGCCGGGCTGGAAGCCCTGCAGCGCCAGGGTCATCTCGTCGATGTTCGGGCCATGGCCGATGTTGAGCCGCGCATAGACATTGATCGCGCGCTCGGCCAGGATGCCGGTTTCCAGCCGCAGCACATGGCTGCGGGTCAGGCCGGAAAGCGCGCTGGTCGGCAGGTTGATCGACAGCGACAGGAAGCTGCCGGAAAAGCCGAAGACCTCGAGCCTTATGCCGAAGGGCGACAGGTCGGTCGCGGCGGCATTGCCGACCTGCTCCAGGATCAGCGCCCGCTCGGCGCAATCGTGCCACAGCGCCGCGCCTTCGCCCAGCATGCCGCCCGGCTCGGGGCCGGCGACGCCGCGGGGCGAGATCTGCCCGGCCATGAAGGCGGGACGCCAGCGCCAGTCGGTGCCGCCCGGCAGGTGCAGCGCATCCAGCGCCGCGCGCGAGCGCGCCGCACGCCGGTCGGCGCGGATCAGGAAACGGTCGAGGCTGGCGCGCAGGCCAAGCGCCTCGTCGCGCAGGTTGCGCAGCCGGCTCGGGCCCAGGCCCTCGGCCTGGTCGGCCAGCGCCGTCCATTGCCGCAGGGCACCCTCGCGGGTTTTCCGTTCGATCCACTTGCGAGGACGCATCGCCATGCCGTGTCGCTGTCCCTGTTGCCCGCCTGCGCCCCTTGGCGCCGCAGGAACTGGATAGGGCCGGACCGCGGCGGGGGCAAGGCCGGCTGCGGACGAAACACGCAGCGGTTGCGGATCAGCCCGCCACCGCGTCCAGCCGCGCCGCCATGACCAGGTCGTTCATGGTCACCCCGCCCGCCGAATGGGTCGAGAAGCTGACGCGGGCAAAGCCCCAGCCGAAGGCGATGTCGGGGTGGTGATTGGCCGCCTCGGCCTGCCAGGCGGCCAGGTTGGCAAGCTGCGCCGCCGCCTTGAACGACTTGAAGCGCCATTCGCGGCGAATCGAGCGCCCGTCCTCGGCCAGCACCCAGCCGGGCAGGCCGGCCAGCGCCGCGCGCAGCTCTGGCTCAGGCAGCGCCGGGGCGCCGTCGACGATCTTTCCCTCGGCCAGTCCGGTCATGGCATCCTCCTCACAGGATCGGCGCGGCCAGCGCCAGCAGGTTGTTGCGCAGCCGCCGACGCAGCGACCAGGCGCGGATCTCGGCCAGCGTGATCGGCGTGGCGCGGGCGATATAGCTTTCCTGGCGCTCGTCCAGCACCCCGGTCACCTCGGGGCCGATCAGCAGCATGTTCATCTCATAGTTCAGCTGGAAGCTGCGGCGGTCCATGTTGGCGCTGCCGATCATCGCCATCTCGCCGTCGGCGGTGATGATCTTGGCATGCAGAAGCCCGCCCCGGAACAGCATCAGCTTCACCCCGGCCGACACCAGGCCGTAATAGAACCCCTCGGAGGTGGCCTGCACCACCAGCGAGTCGTTGATCGCCGGCACGATCATGGTCACGTCCACCCCGCGCCGCGCCGCCGTGCGGATCGCCGAATCAAGCGAGGCATCGGGCACGTAATAGGGCGTGGTGATGACCAGCCGCTCGCGCGCGGCATAGATCATCGTCGCCATGCAATCCGACAGCGAGCCCTGGCGGTCGTCCGGCCCGGTCGCCACCACCTGCCCGATCACGCCCGGCGCCATCACCGGCGGCACCATGCGCAGCATGTCGCCCAGGTCCTCGCCGGTGTAGCTCATCCAGTCCTGCAGGAAGACCGCCTGCATCTGGCGCACCACCGGCCCCTCGATGCGCAGGAACACGTCGATCCAGGGCGCGAATCGCGGCTTGATGGCAAAGGCCCTGTCCGAGCAGTTGCGGCTGCCGGTAAAGCCCAGCAGGTGGTCGATGACCACGATCTTGCGGTGGTTGCGCAGGTCCATGCGCTGGAACAGCGCGCCAAGCAGCGGCAGGCCCATGGGCAGCGCCTCGACGCATTCGCAGCCAGCGGCCCGCATCGCCGCCCAGGCCTCGGACCGGCCGAAGGCGCGCGAGCCGAAGGCGTCGATCACCGCGCGCACCTTGACGCCGCGCCCGGCAGCGCGGATCGCCGCCTCGGCCACCGAACGGCCGGCGGCATCGTCGAGCCAGATATAGAACAGCATGTGCAGATGCTCGCGCGCGCCGTCGATGGCCGCGACCAGATCGGCGATGGCGCTGTCGTCCTCGGCCAGCAGCGTGGCGCGGTTGCCGGCGACGGCGCCGAAGCCGGTGGTGGCGCGATTCGCCGCGATCACCGGCGCGGCGAATTTCGGCGGCTGGCGCACCGCCTCGGGGCTGGGCTGCCACAGGCCCGACAGGCGCGAGCGCACGCTGGCCATGGTCTCGACCTCGGCGCCGCGCAGGCGGATCTCGCCGAACAGGATATAGGCGATGATGCCGACCAGGGGCACCAGCTCGATCACCAGGATCCAGCTGAGGCGCACCGTCGGCTCCAGCCGGGGGCGCAGAAGCACCCGCACCGACACCGCCAGCGCGACTGCGTAATGAAGAAACACGGCGATCTGCGTCCACATGCGGCGCATGAAACCCCGGCCCGCGCGGAATTGCAATTCCGCCCGGTTTTGCCTAAGTCAGCCCCAGACCGCAGCACCAAGGGGGCCGCCGATGAACTGGATCACCAATTATGTGCGTCCGCGCATCAATTCGCTGTTCTCGCGCCGCGAAGTGCCCGAGAACCTTTGGACCAAGTGCCCGGAATGCGGCACCATGCTGTTTCACCGCGAACTGGCCGACAACCTGAACGTCTGCACCAATTGCGACCACCACCTGGCGATCAGCCCGCGCGCGCGCTTCGCCGCGCTGTTCGACGGCGGCGTCTTCGTCGAGGTCAAGGTCCCCGAGCCCATCGCCGACCCGCTGCAATTCCGCGACCAGAAGAAATACCCCGAGCGCCTGAAGGCCGCGCAGAAAGCCACCGGCGAGAAAGAGGCGATGCTGGTCGCCGAGGGCGAGATGGGCCGCACCCCGATCGTCGCCGCCGCGCAGGACTTTTCCTTCATGGGCGGCTCGATGGGCATGTATGTCGGCAATGCCATCATCGCCGCCGCCGAACGCGCGGTGAAGCTCAAGCGGCCGCTGGTGCTGTTCTCGGCCGCCGGCGGGGCGCGCATGCAGGAAGGCATCCTGTCGCTGATGCAGATGCCGCGCACCACCGTCGCGGTCGAGATGCTGAAAGAGGCCAGGCTGCCCTATGTCGTGGTGCTGACCCATCCCACGACCGGCGGCGTCACCGCCAGCTATGCCATGCTGGGCGACATCCAGATCGCCGAGCCGAACGCGCTGATCTGCTTCGCCGGCCCGCGCGTGATCGAGCAGACCATCCGCGAAAAGCTGCCCGAGGGCTTCCAGCGCGCCGAATACCTGCTGGAACACGGCATGCTGGACCGGGTGACGCACCGCAAGAAGCTGCGCGAGGAGCTCATCTCGATCCTGCGCATGCTGGGCGGCCTGCCGGCGCCGGTGGTGGGCGACCTGCCCGCCCCGGGCCATATCGCGACCGCGCATGCCGAAAGGCCCGCCCCCGCCGCGACCCCGGCCTGAGCGCGGCGCCATGACCGATTCGAACGCCATTCTCGCGCGGCTGATGCAGCTGCACCCCAAGGTCATCGACCTGTCGCTGGACCGGATGCACCGCATCCTGGAAGCGCTGGGCAACCCGGAACGCCGCATCCCGCCGGCGATCCACATCGCCGGCACCAATGGCAAGGGCTCGACCCAGGCCATGATCCGCGCCGGGCTGGAATCGGCAGGCCTGCGCGTCCACGCCTATACCTCGCCGCATCTGGCGCAGTTCCACGAACGCATCCGCCTGGCGGGCGAGCTGATCCCCGAAGCCGAATTGGCAGCGGTGCTCGAGGAATGCGAGGCCGCGAATGGCGGCGCGCCGATCACCTTCTTCGAGATCACCACCGCGGCGGCCTTCCTGGCCTTCTCGCGCATGCCCGCCGACTATACGCTGCTGGAAGTCGGCCTCGGCGGCCGGCTGGACGCGACCAATGTGATCGACAGCCCGGCCCTGACCGTCATCACGCCCATCAGCATCGACCACACGCAATATCTGGGCGAGACGCTGGAGCTGATCGCCGGCGAAAAGGCCGGCATCCTCAAGCGCCGCGTGCCCTGCATCGTCGCCCCGCAGGAACCCGCCGCCCGCGACGTGATCGAGCAGAAGGCCGAGCGGCTTTTCGCGCCGCTGCGCATCGGCCGCCAGGACTGGGACAGCCGGCGCGAGGGCGATGCGCTGATCTACCAGGACGACCATGGGCTGATGGACCTGCCGCTGCCGGTGCTGCCGGGGCCGCACCAGATCCAGAACGCCGGCACCGCCATTGCCGCGCTGCGCGAACTCGGCTTCGGCCGCATCGAGGCCCGCGCCGCGGTAACCGAGGCGGAATGGCCGGCCCGCATGCAGCGCCTGGCGCACGGCCCGCTGGTCGAGGCGGCCGGGACTTGCGAGCTCTGGCTCGACGGCGGCCACAACCCCGCCGGCGGCGAGGCGGTGGCGGCGACCCTCGCGGCCATGGCGAAGAAGCCCACGCATCTGGTCTGCGGCATGCTGAACACCAAGGACGTGGCCGGCTACATGCGCCCGCTGGCCGGCGTCGCGCAAAGCCTGACCGCCGTGGCGATCCCGGGCGAGCCGAACACCCTGCCGGCCGAGGAAACCGCCGCCGCCGCGCAATCCGTCGGCCTCTCGGCCCGCACCGCCGCCGATGCGCTTACCGCGGTGCGCGACCTCGCCGCCGCCCACCCCGGCGCGCGCATCCTGATCTGCGGCTCGCTCTATCTCGCGGGCCAGGTGCTGCGCGAAAACGGCTGACGGCGCGCTTTCACCGTTTTCCAAATACTCCTGCGACCGCGCCCCCGCGCGCGGCGGCTGGGCCTCCTCCCCGTGCCTGCGGGCGCCCCGTGAAGCGGGATCTGATGGAAAGTCCTGGGACAACAGATTTGGCAGAAAATGCCCCTGGTATTCCCGCACTGCGACTTTGCCGCTGGCCCATGCCGGCCCGGTCGGTCCGCGCCCGGATACCCTCGTCGCGCAGCTCGGCCGCGCGCACGATTGCGATCCCCGCCAAGCCCTTTCGTCGCGCTTTGAAAGGCAATCGCAGGACACTCGCCCCTGCTGGTACACGCCCAAATTGAGAGAGACCGGCCGTTCTGGGGCGCTTTGAAGGGTATGCGGTCGCTTGATTGGACGCAAAGGACGGCGAAGAGCGCATCGCCTGTCCTCCCCACAAGGAAGCATCTGGCCAGCCGCCCATCCGTTTCATGTGCCCGGTCCCGGCGCGATGGCGCTGCGCCGTTTCAGGAGCTTCGCCGACGCCGGGGCGATGCCGTGCCGCTGGCGCTGATTAGGACGCGGGTGGTCTCGGCACCTTGGCCGCGATAGCCGCGGTCCACGACGGCAAGGGTGGGCCTCGGGGTCGGCCAGGATTTCGACCTGCTCCAGCGCCGGTGCCAGGATGCGGCCGTCATGGGATTGCCCGGAGCGCTGCGGGTGCCGACGACGAACCCGCGATCCTGGGGCGTGGCGAGGCTCACCCTGGTGCAAATTTCGCCTCGCATCCGAGCCTTGCCCTTGGAGATGCAATCGACCTCGGGCGCGTGCAGGGAATGGAGCTTGTCGTGGCTCGGCGGCCCTTGTTCCAGAAGGGAGCCGGCCAGCAGGGGGCGTCCAGAACCCTCTCGCGCAGGGGACCCTCCGGGATCTCCTGTAGGTGCCGACGCAGGTCCCGGCGTACCCGGCCGGCATTGCCCGCGAGCTGGCGCAGCGCATGCGCCTGGACTGGCGGGCATGGGCGCAACGGCCGACCTGGACCGCCAGACGCGGCGCGAAGCGGGGTAGCTTTGGCGCAGCTCGATCCCGGCCTTATTCGCCAGGAATGAGGCTTCATCGGCGATCCGAATTGCAGGGTACCGCCGCCAGGAATATGAAGCCTTGCAGGAAAAAAGCCAAAAAAGCCGCCGGTTCATCAGGCGACATCAATGTGTTCCGTATTATGCAGACCGGACTCATGAGCGCCGATAGACTGAGGTCGGCAGAGAGATGGTGGTTGCGCTGCGCATCGCGCCGCCCAAGACGCCGGCGCGGATGTCCCAGATCTGCAGCTTTAAAGGCGTCGCATGCCGACGAGGGACCGCGTGACGTCATGAGCCTTCTCCGATCGAGGCCCCTTTCACGGTATCAGTTTTCAGAGTGCCGTGGTCCAGCCCGAGGATTTGCTCCATCATTTTGTTGAAACCCACGTCCTTATGACGCGGAGCGCTATATATGATGCTGTGTTCAAGTTGCTTGAGAGCCTGATCCTCTACCAGAATGGCAGCCCGGAAGCTGTGATCTCTAAAGGACACGATTCTTGCCATATCGCCCGAAAAGTTGGCGGCTGATATTGGTCTGCGAGTCAAAGAGGCCGTTCAGTCTATGGTTCAGTCTGGCGTGACAGCAGAAGATCTTCTGCTGGGGCCCGAACAGAACCGGCTGATCGAGACAGTGGCTGACCGTCTCGGCCCGATAACGACCGGGGAAAGCTCGCTGCGCAAAACGGGAAACGGGGATTAGACCGTTCCCATTGCGCTCGTCCGTAGCGGCAACCCTTTGATTTCAATTGATGGCGTGGGTTTCCCCACGCAGCATCGCGGCAAAAAACATCAAATCTTTTGACACTGGTCTTCATGACCCGCTGGTTTCACACGCCCAAAAGATTGCAGAACCTCAAGCCTTTTGCCCCCGACACCGGTCTCCTTACTCCCGTCCCCAATCCGCGTCGCGCATCTCGCGCAACCGGCTGGCCGTGCGCTCGAATTCGAAGGCGCCCTCGCCTTCCGCGTAAAGCCGTTCCGGCTCGTCCGCCGCGCTGGCGATCAGCCGCACCCTGGCCTCGTAAAGCGCGTCGATCAGGGTGACGAAGCGCTTGGCCTCGTTGTAGTTCGACTGCGACAGCCGCGGAATCGAGTCGATGAAGAGCACGTCCAGCGCCTCAGCGATGGTCAGGTAGTCGCCCGGGCCCAGCGGCCGGCCGCAGAGCTCCCAGAAGCTGGCGCGGCCGATGCGGCCGACATGCTGCGGGATCTCGACCTGGCGGCCCTTGATCTCCAGCACCAGGGCCGAGGACGGTTGCCCGCCCGTCTCGGCCCGCCACAGCACGTCCATGCGGTCATGCGCCTCGGCATCGGCGGGGACGAACCAGACCTGGCCGCCCTCGTCTCGGTTCTGGCGGTGGTCGGTGGCGCTGACCAGTTCCACCACCTCCAGCCGCTCGCGCAGAAGCGCGATGAAGGGCAGGAAAAGCTGGCGGTTCAGCCCGTTCTTGTAAAGCTCCTCGGGCACCCGGTTCGAGGTGGTGACCACCGCCACCCCCTCCTCGAACAGGATCTGGAACAGCCGGCCGACGATCATCGCATCGGCGATGTCGGTGATCTGCATCTCGTCGAAGCACAGCAGCCGCACCTGCCGCGCCACCTCCAGCGCGACCGGGCGCACCGCATCCTGCTGGCCGGTCTTGCGCACCGCCTCGAGACCGGCCTGGATCTCCTGCATGAACTCGTGGAAATGCACCCGGCGCTTAGCATCGGTCGGCGCCGCCTCCATGACCAGGTCCATCAGCATGGACTTGCCGCGCCCGACGCCGCCCCAAAGGTAGAGCCCCTTGACCGCAGGCGCCGCCGCCGGCGCCGCACCGCGCAGCCGCGACAGCCAGCCGTTTCTTTGCGGCGCCGGGGCCGGAGCGGCGCCCAGCTCGCGCACCAGCCGGTCCAGCACCGGCAACACGCCGCGCTGCGCGGCATCGGGCTGCAATTGCCCCGCGGCCACCCGGGCCTCGTAGAGTTCGGATACGTTTGCCATATTCGCCCCCTGCCAAAGAAAGAACCGGCCCGCAAGGGCCGGCTCCATCATTCCCGACGTTTTTCGGCGGGATCAGCGGCCGAGCCGGCTGAAGCTGCCGCGCGGATCGGCGCCATTGCCCAGCCAGTTCTGCGTGACCGCCGCGATCTGGTTGACGATCTGCACCCGCTGGGTCAGGCCCCTGGCGTCGGCCTCGTCCCCGGCCTTGCCGACCAGGGCGGGGAATTCCGCCTTGATGGTCTGCGGCTCGGTCAAGGCAGCGCCGCTGCGGGCGTCAAAGACCTGCACGGAGTATTGGATATTGTGCACGCCGGCGTTCTGCAGCCTCTCGCGCACCTTGGGGGTGATGGCGTGGAACTGGCCAAGCGTCGCGACGATCCGCACCCGGGTCTTGCCATGCAGCCCGGCCGCGCCCTTCCGGATGCCCTCCTCGACGATGGCCGCGGCCTGGGCGCGGCGGTCGCCGGCCGGCTCGCCGTGCCAGACGATGTCGAAATCGGGGGTGTAGCTGTTTTCCTCGCTGGTGGTCAGCGTCTCGGGCACGGCGACCTCGACCGAGGCGACGCGCCAGGTCGCGGTCTGGGCGCGGTCAAGCTGGTCGTATCGGGTTTCCCAGGTCTGACCGGCGCAGCCGGCCAGGCCAAGCGCCAGACCCAGCGCCAGAAGGGCGGGTTTCAACATGATGGATCCTCGTTAGGAACTGTGGTGAAAGGACAGTGCGCGAACGGCGTGCAGGGCAGGAATGGTCAGGCCTCCCTGATGCGGCCGTGGCATGGAATTGCAACCAAAAGGTGATTCACCCCTTGGTTGCGGCGCAGATTAAGCCATGTTTTCCAATGCGCAACCGCTTTCTTACGGCCGTTTCAGGCGATGGCGCGGTTGCGCGTCTCGGTGCGGATGAAGAGCGTGGCGAGGGCGGCCAGCAGCAGCAGCGCCGCGAAGACCCCGATGGCCAGGCCGAAGCCCCGCGCCACGACATAGCCCATCAGCGAGGGCGCCAGCAGCCCGCCCAGCCGCGCCACCGCGCTGGCGGTGCCCATGCCGGTGCCGCGCAGCCCGGTCGGGTAAAGCTCGGGCGTGAAGGCATAAAGCGCGCCCCAGGTGCCCAGGAGCGCAAAGCTCATCATCAGCAGCGACCCCGCGACCAGCCAGGGGCTGGCAGCGATGGTGAACAGGAAACAGCCGGCGGCGCTGAGCAGCAGGAACACCTGAAGCGTCGGCTTGCGGCCCCAGGCCTCGACGCCATGCGCGGCCAGGGCATAGCCCGGCAGTTGCGCCAGCGCCATCAGCACCAGGAAGCCATAGCCGCGCACGAAGCCGAACCCGCCCTTGGCCAGCTCTGCCGGCAGCCAGACGAAGACGCCGTAATAGGACAGCGAGACCAGGAACCAGGCGGCGAAGATGCCCAGGCTGCGGTCGCGCAACCCGGGACCGAACAGCCCCTGCCCCGCGCCCTCGGCCACGGGCGCGGTCAGCGCCACGTCGGGCGGCAGCGCGCGGGCGCCATTGGCGGTCAGCACGCGGTCCACCACCTTGCGCGCGCCGACCTCGTCACCCTTGCGCAGCAGATACATCGGCGATTCCGGCACCCAGAGCCGCAGCCAGATGCCGATCAGCGCGGGGATCGCCGCAACGGCGAAGATCCAGCGCCAAGGCTCGGCCGCGCCGGCCAGATGCGCGATCCAGGCGGTCAAGGCGATGGCGATGGTGCCAAGCGCCCAGAAGCCCTCCAGCCAGACCAGCCAGCGGCCGCGATTGCGGGGCGGCAGGAACTCGGCCATCATCGCGTAATCGACCGGCAGCGTGCCGCCCACCGCCATGCCGGTCAGGAAACGCAGCGCCAGAAGCGACCAGAAATCCGGCGCAAAGACCGAGGCGATGCCGAAGACCGCATCGCAGCTGACCGTCAGCAGCAGCACGTTGCGCCGCCCGATGCGGTCGGCGATGCGGCCGAACAGCGTCGCGCCGACGAACATGCCCAGGAAGAACAGCGTGCCGGTCTGCAAGGCCTCGGGCACGGTCAGCCCGAAGCTGGCCGCGATCGAGGCGGCGGTGAAGCCGATGGCGATGACCTGCATCGCATCCGCCGCCCAGACCAGACCAAAGATGGACAGCAGTCGCTGCTGGAAGCGTCCGGCGCCGCCCTGGGCCAGGGCCTCGTCGATGGTCAGTTGCATGGCTCGCCTTTCGCTGATGCGTCAGGCGCAGTCTTGCGACCACCGCCGCCATGTCCAGTCCAAACCGCCGTTCCGGCACGAAAAAAGGGCCGCCCCCATGGGCGGCCCCTGCGAGTCAGGCCAGCGCCACCTCGAAGCTGGGCAGCCAGCGTTCCAGGACGAAGACCTGCCCGCCCCATGTCACGCTGCGGGTCAGCGTGCTGCGGATCAGCCCGCGATGCGCGCCATAGCCGCAGCCCGAGGCATCGGTCAGCGTCCGGTAATCGGTGGCGCTGCGCTGCATGGCATAGCGCAGCCCCGTCACCGTGCCCGCCACATCGACGATGATCTCGCCGCCCGACACCGAGGCCGCCGTGATCGCACCGCCGCCGATTGCCTCCAGCCCCAGGTTGGCTGGATCGCCGCCATAGCCGGCGTAAAGGCCGCCGACCGTGGTCAGGCTCTCGTCGCCGCGGACCGAAACCGGGATCGTGATCCGGTCGCCCTCCCGCACCGGCGTGCCGGGCAGCAGGTTCCAGGCCCGGCCGGCAGCGTCCTCGGCCGCGGCCCAGACCCCGACCTCATAGGCGCGGACATATTCCGACCACAGCTTGTGCACGCCTTTGCCGTCGGCATTGTCGATCTTGTAGGGATAGAGCGGCCCGATCAGCACGCCGCCCTGCTCGCGCACAAGGTCCAGCTGGTCCAGCTTGCAATCGTGCAGGTTGCTGTCCGCGCCATGCATATAGCCGCCGGTCTGTTGCAGGAACAGCTTCGGTGCTGCCGCCTGCCCGGTCAGCCGCTGGATCTGGTCGTGCCAATCGGCCAGCGTGCTGCGGGCGGCGGCCAGCCACCAACCGCGCGGCCGGGCGACATCGGCCTCGCCTTGGTTCAGGAACAGGCGCGGCACCCGCACGGCGCTGCCTTGGGCGGCAAAGACCCGTGCGGCCTCGGTCAGCCACCATTCGCCGTTCTGCCAGGGTGCCAGCAGCCCCGAGGTGCCGCTCGCGCCGTCGTCGTCCAGGTTCTCGATCGACTGCCCGCCGGCATCGTGGAACTGGAAGGCAATGCCCTGCGGCGCCAGCCCCTCGCGCAACAGCCCGCAGGCCAGGACCGCGCCCTCGGGGATCGAGGTTTGCACCAGCATCGGCCCGGCGCCGCTGGCCTGGACCGAGGTATCATAGCCGTTCAGCAGGGGGTTGGCGACATTGGCCACCGCCACCCCATCCACGCGCTTGAGCCCGGTCAGCATCAGCGCGCCGGGATTGGCCGCGCCGCCGAAGACGTCGCGCCAGCGCTGCCCGTTCGGCGCCAGCTCGGCGCCGAAATTCGCGCCCAGCGACAGCGACTGGCCACGCGCCATCATCAGATCGACGGTATTGACGGGCGCCGTTACGCCGCCCGAAAATGTGCGATCACCTCCTCGAAGCGCAGCGGGAAGGCGCCGCCGACCGGCTTGGCGCAGACGGCGATCCGCTTGACCGTGCCGCGCACATATTGGCCGGTGCGCACCTGGGCATAGTTCACGCCCGGCGTGCCGGTCGGGGTCTCGGACAGCATCGTGCCGGCCAGCGTGAACGCGCGCACCGTCCGCGCGGCATTGTCGATCTCGATGCCGACGACGAATTCCTGGCCATAGGTCACGGTGCCCAGGGCGATGCTGCGCGCCGCCCCGTCGTGATAGCGCGCCTGCAAGGCGCCGTTGTTGTTCTGGATCGCGATGGTGCCGCCCGCGGGGTTCGCCGCCAGGATCTGCGCCACGCCCGAGCCATAGGCGTCCAGCACCGCCCGCACGACGATGAAGACCCCATCGACGTTCGTGTTGCTCAGATTGGTCGCCTGCAGGCTGCGACCATCGGCAAAGACGATGCCCTCGGCCGCCATGGCAACCGCCGCGCCCGAGGCGGTGGCGGCCAGCGCCCAGCCGCCGTTCCCCTTGTTGGCGAGCCCCGTCACCGCCGCCGCGGTCCCGGTCACGGTCGAACCCGCGTCGAAATAACCCGCGGCCAGCGTCATGTCCGGCACCACCTGCACCGGAGGCGTCACGATCAGCGCGGCGGTCGTGGCCTCGGCCGCACCCGCCTCGTTCACCCAGCGCACACTCAGCGCATATTCGCCGGCCTCGGCCAGTTGCAGCCGCATCTGCGCATCGACCTGCGCCTTGATGCTGCTGCCGTTCAGCGTCACGTCCCATTCCGCCGCCGGCGCCGGCGCTCCCGAACCCGCACCGATGTCCAGCGTCACCGTGGCGCCCAGCACCGCGTCGGCCGGCAGCATCGTCGGCTGGCGCGTCACGACGGGCGCCACGCTCGCCCCCTGCCCCTCGACCAGCGTGGCGCCGCGCGCATCCAGCAGCGGCACCGCGCGGTCGGCCAGATAGATCCGCTGCACGCCGCGGAACAGCGCGCCGTTCAGCCCGTTGTGGATCGCCAGCGGCGTATCGCGAGCATCGACCAGCACCAGGTCGCTGTCACGCTTCTGGCCAAAGGGCAGCGCCTCATAGCCGGCGAAATCCTGCGCGACGATCAGCCGGGTCGCGCCGCCCTCCTTCGCCGCCTTCATGTTCTGCGCGCTGGTCCGCTCCAGATCGCCCAGCGTGATGTCCTGGGCCGAGGCGATGAACAGGCCCTTCACCTCGAACACCTTGGCGACATATTGGTTGTAACCCTCGACCGTCCAGCTGGTGCCGGCGCTGTCGCCCTCGGCATTGACCAGCAGCGCCAGCGACCATTCGCCCTGCGCATTCGTGGTCGCCTCGACCCGCTGGGTGACGATTCGCGTGCCTCCGAACACATCCGATCCGCTCAGCGTGGCGACGATCTTGCCCTGGGAAATCGGGGCAAGGGTGGCATCCATCAGGACACCCCTGACTGTGGCTTTGTTCGGCATGTTGGTCCTCTGCTCATTCCGAAAGGCGCGGCCATTATCCGGGCCTTTCGCGGCAGTTGCCGTGCCGGGCAAAGCAACGGCCCTGCCGCCGCCGAAGCCGGGGCGCAACCCATTGCGCGAGCGATGCAGTCATAATGCAATTATAGATTGCATTTGTATAAATACCCTAGCAGTCTGCCGTTGACACAACCTTAACGCGAGAACGCTGCGAGGGCCGCATGAGCAAGAAGCAGATTCTGGTCGATCACGCCGATTATCGCATCACCCTGCTGCAAGCCGGCGACCGGCCGGCGGATCGGGTGATCGTCAGCTTCGGCGGCCAGCCCTCGGACCTGTCGGATGTGGGTTTCGGCAGCCAGTTCGCGCTGGAGAATGGCTGGGACAATGTCTTCGTCGCGCAAAGGCACGGCACGCAATACCAGGGCCTGTCGCTCGAAGCCTTTCGCGACGCCGTGCGGCCGGTGGTCGCGGGCCGCGATTGCGTGACCTATGGCGCCAGCCTGGGCGGCTATTGCGCGCTCTACTATGGCGGCGCCATCGACGCCCGGATCCTGGCCGCGGCGCCAATGCTGCCGGCCTGGAAGCCCTTGAAGATCCGCCGCTATGCCGACTTGGCCGTCACCCACCGGCCGCTTTCCGAGGCGCCGCGCGCCAGCCGCGCCCCGGTGGTGATCTTCGATCCCGAGCGGGCGCCCGACCAGTTCCTGGTCACGCATATGGTGCAGCCGGCCTATCCGCAGGCCCGGCTGGTGCGCATCCCCTTCGCCGGCCATACCGTGCTGATGACGCTGGCCGAGCTGCGCTGTCTCAAGCCGCTGATCAAGGGCATCGTCGAGCGCGACGAGATCATCGCCTTCGACCCGCCCAGCCCCCGCCACTCGGTCTGGCATGTCGAGAACGCCCGCAAGCAGATGCGCGCCGACCGCGACCGGGCCATCCGCCACCTGCGCGCCAGCCTGGCGATCAAGCCGACGAAACAGGCCTTCAGCATGCTGGCAAGCGCGCTCCTGGGCGAAAGCCGCACCGACGAGTTGCGCCGCCTGTTGGCCGAGGGCAGCGCCTCGGGCAACAAGCTGCTGGTGCCGGTCCCGGCCGTGCAGCGCCAGCTGGCCGCCGCCGGGCTGCTGGCCTAGGCCCGGCGCCTGGTCCTGGTGCGAGGCTGCTGGGCCTCGTCCGCGTCCTGCGCGTCGGGCGTCACGAATTCGGCAAAGTCCGGCGACGTATCGACGAATTTGTCAAAGGTGCACAGCGCCATGCCCTCGGCGCTCAGATAGTCGAAATGCCGTTCGCGCACCCGGCGGACATCGCTCTCCGAGGCCCGCGTCATGCCGCGCTTGCGCAGCGTCTGCGCCTCGTGCCGGGGCGTGTCGTTGTCGCCGCGATGGGTGACGATGCAGGGGAAATGCGGATCCGTCACCGAGACCAGGTGTTGCGGGATCTTGTAATGGCCATAGTCGAAGACCGTGCGCGTGCTGTGCCGCACCGCCGCGCCGGCGCTGAAGAACGGGCTGTACCAGTTGTAGATGCCCTCGGTCGGCCCGTCGGTGACGCAATAATACAGCGACGAGAAACTGACCGCGAAATGCGCGTTGCGCCACAGGCCGGCGGCATGGCGACGCAACCGGCGAATGAAGTCCTTGGACACGCAATCGTCGTCGTCCAGCCGGAACTGCACCGTGTCGGGCAGGTTCAGCGCCAGTTCCGGCGCCAGCATGGTGATCGCCTCCGAGACATGCATCGGCGCGACGAAACGCAACTCGACCTGCGGCGCCACGGCGCAGATCTGCTCGAGTCGGGTCCGATAAGCCGCGGGCATGCGGTCCGAGGACAGCACCAGGAAGCGGAAGTTCGAATCGGACTGCGCCCGCATCGAGGCCAGCGTGAGATGCTCGAAGGTCGCCAGCCGCGCCTCCATCCGCTCGGCGGCGAACAGCTCGGCGGCCTTTTCCTCATAGATCGCCTCGAGCTCGTCGTCGCTCTTGTTGCGATAGGCTTTCCAGTCACCGCGCCCGAGCATGGAAAACCGACACACACCAAGGATCGCGATATCCTGTTCCCGCATCACTCGCTCATCAGTTGAAAATCCCCTTAAGCCTTAACAGAGAGCTTCGCCCCGCGCCACAACCTAAACGATACAGTTTCGTCCGAACGACTAGGCGCGGCATCTCCGCAACGTGTCGCGGACCTGCCATGCAAAAGCCCCGCGACCGGTTCGGGTCGCGGGGCTTTTTCGCTGGATCGTGGTGCCGGTGAAGGGACTCGAACCCCCGACCCCATCATTACGAATGACGTGCTCTACCAGCTGAGCTACACCGGCATCTTCGTGCCGCGCCGGATAGCAGGTTCCGCCGCAGGCGAAAAGGGGGGATCAGAGTTTTTTCCCGACCACCTGCGCGATATTCTCCTCGGGCGGCTCGACATCCGGCCTGACGGGCAGGATGTCGCCCTGGCTCGCGATCACCGGCTTGCGCGGCGCCTCGGGCTCGGGGCGGTGCAAGGGGGCCGGCGGCGCCACGGGCTCGGGTTCCGGTTCGGGATCGGTGACGGTCATCGCGGGCTCGGCCCCGGCCGCGACCAGCGGCGGGCGGCGATAGTCCGATTCGCGCGGCACCATGCCGGGCTGGACATTAGCGACCTCGACCGGCGGGTCGGCCGCGACCGTCCGGCCGGGACCCGACGCGGGCGCAGCATCGACCATGCCCGGCGCGGCGGCCGGCGCGGCCGTCGGCACGATGGCAGGCGTCGGCACCGGCGCCTCGGGTGCCTTGCCGCCGACCAGCAGCGGCAGCATCTCGGCCCCGCCGGCGGCAGGCGCCGTCCAGACCGCGCTGTCCGGCTCGCGCCAGGTCAGCGTGTCGAAACCGCCGCAGCTGTCGCAGGTCGGCGACCATTCCGCCATGACATTGTGGCACTTGTCGCAGACCCATTGCGGCCCGCGGCTGGCGACCAGCGCCCGGGCCAGAATGCCGCGCACCACGGCGTCGTCCGAGCCCTCGCCGCGCTCGACCGCGGCCAGGATCGACAGCGAGCGCACCGTCGGGTGCTTCGTCGCCAGGTCGCCCAGCGCCCGGCGGGCGCCGGGAAAGTCCTCGGCCGCCAGCAGCAGCTCGGCGCGCAAGAGCCGGGTCTCCTCGTGATCCGGGTTCTGCCGCATCAGCTCCTCGAAGCGGCGCAGCCGGGCCGGGGGCTTTTCGTCCGGCACGATCTCGGCATAGGCGGCGGCGATCGAGGGATGCGGCCGCACGCTCCAGGTCTTTTGCAGGACGCGGCTGGCGTTGCGGGCGTCGTTCTGCGCGATATAGCTGCGCGCGGCCAGCACCGCGGCCGGGATCAGGTCGGGGCTGGCGCGGTTGGCCGAGATCGCCGCCTCGCGCGCGCTGATCGAACTGCCCTCGGCCAGCACCTCGGACGCCTCCTTCAGCGCCAGCACCGCGTCGCGGCGCAGATGCACGTCCTTGGGCAGCTGCCCCTGCTGGCGCTTGTCCTTCAGCACGGCGCGGGCGCCCTTCCAGTCGCCCTCGCGGGTCTGAAGCTGCAGCAGCGTGTCCTGCACCTCGGCATGTTTCGGCTTCAGCGCATAGGCCTTCTCGGCCAGCTTCAGCGCGGTGGCGGTGTCGCCCTCGGCCAGCTTCTGCCGCATCAGCCCGCGCACGCCGACGAAACGGGTGCGCTGGTCCGACAGCAGCCGGCGATAGATCTCGGCCGCCCTGGCATTGTCGCCGGCGACCTCGGCCGCCTGCGCGGCCAAAAGGTCGGTGACATGCGGCTGGTCCAGCAGCTTCGCGGCCTTGGCTGCCTTGTCCTGCGCCAGCCGCCCCTCGCCCGAGGCGACGGCCAGCATGCCCTCGGACAGCGCCTCATAGCCCTTGCGTTGGCGCGAGCGGGCGAAATAGCGGTTGATCGCCGTTTCGTCGCCCAGCAGGAAACGCACGAAGGCCAGGAACATGCCCAGGACCTTGACCGCGAGCCAGCCCAGCACGACCACGACCAGCACCGCGATCAAGAGCTGGACCGGGCCCAGCGTGTATTCGGTGCCGCCATAGACCATGCTCAGGCCCTGGCCGCTTTCCGAAAGCTGGATCGCGCCCAGGGTGATCGCCAGGACGATGGCAAAGAAGATCAGTATTTTCAGCGCCGACAGCAGCATGCCAGGGACTCCTTACAAGCTGCCGGCGGCCAGGGCGGCCAGCGCAGCATTGGCTTCGATCCAGACCTGCGCCTTGGCGGTCCAGGCTGACATGGCATCCTGCCCGGCCTGCGGCAGCGCGGCGATCTCGGCCAGCGCGCCCTTGACGTCGCCGGCCTTCACCGCGGCATCGGCACGCGACAGGATGGCGTCGGGATCGTCGCCCGTGCGCGGCTCGACCGAGCGGGCGCCGGTCTGCACCCGCAGGAAGTCGCCGATCGCCCCCAGCGCGCCGCCGTCCTGCGGCGCCTGCTTGATCGAGGCGGCCAGGCCCTCGCGCGCGGCGGCCGGGAAACCGGCGCGCAGCTGTTCCAGCGTCGGCACGTCGCCGGTCAGCACGGCCGGGGCTTCGATGCCCGCGGCTTGCAGATCGGCCAGGGCCTGGTCGCGGGGGCCGCCGGTCTCGATGGCAGCCTGCAAGGCGGCGGCAGCGGTGGCGGCCTGGGCGCGGCGATTGGCGGCGTCGGCGCTTTCCTGCAAGGCGCTGGCCTGGGATTGCGCGGCGCTGATGCGCTTTTCGGCTTCAGCGGCGGCGCTGGCGATCTGGCCTTGCAGCGCCTCGGCCTGGGCGGCAAAGCCCTGCATGCGCTCGGCCAGCGCGGGATCGACCGTGCCGCGCGCGGCCAGTTCGTCGATGCGGGCCTGCTGCGCGGCCAGCCGGCCGTTCACGTCATCAAGCAATTGCTGCAGGCCGGCGCTGTCCTCGCCCGAAACCACCGGGGTCACGGCGGGACGCGCCTCCAGCTCCGAGACGGTCTTTTCCAGCGCCGCGAGCTTCTCGGCCTGCGCCTTCAGCGCCTCGGGATCGGGACCGGCATCGGCCAGGGCCTGGCGGGCGGCATCGGCCCCGGCCTCGCCGGCGCGCTTGGCAAAGGCGTCGCCCTGGGCCTGGATCTCGGTGCGTGCAGCCTCGGTCGCGGCGTCGCGCGCGGCGGCAAGCGCGGCCTCGTTCGGGGCCTGCTCGGCCGGGGGACGCCAGGCCTCGGGCAGATGCGGGATCGCCCACCAGGTCGCGGCGGCGCCCAGCCCGGCGGCGATCACCCCGCCCAGAAGCGTGGGCATGAAGCCAGCCTTGCGCACCTCGACCACGCGGGTCTCGACGCGGGCCGGCTCGGATTTCGCGATTTCGGGCTTGGCGGGCGCGGGCTTGGTCGCCGCAGCGGCGGCAGCGGCAGGCGCGGCCTCGGCCGGGCGGGGCTTCGGCGCCGCACCCCCCGGCCCCTCGCCCGAGCCGACCAGCTTCGATTCGACCGCCGGCTTCGGCTCGGGCTTGGCGGCGGCGGTGGCCTCGCCGGCGCTGACCGGGTGGCTGTCGATCACCGGGCCGGAGACGGCCTTTTTCTTCAAGTCCTTGTCGGGGCTGGCCTTGTTTTCGCTGGAATTGGCTTCTGGCTGTTTCACGATCTTCCCCGTTCCCTTCTGCGCCGGAACACGGGCAAGCGACGCTGCCCGGACCCGCTATCATCACTGGCTCCCGCCACAAGTCTAGTGGGCAGCGCGTGGCGCCTCAACCCGCCCTCACATGCTTTGTTCCGCGCCGAGCAGGGTTTCGATGGCCGCAAGCACGCCCCCGGCATCCGGATCGGGCGCGACCGCGACCCGCGCCGCAGGGCCGCTCCAGGCCGCCGCGGCCGCCGCGCTGATCGGCGCCAGCCACAGCGCCGCCCGTGCCCCGCCCGCCTGCCCCGCCAGCAGCCGCGCCGAGCGGGGCGAGAACAGCGGCAGGATCACCGGCCCCGGTCCCGCCAGCAAAGCCCGCGCCGCCGGGCTCAGCTCCAGCGGCAGCTGGTCATAGACCACGACGCCCGGCACCGGCAAAACCTTGGCCACATGGGCGCCATGCGGATGCAGCCAGCCCGGGCCAAGCTCTTGGAGCAGCGGCAGCATGCGCGCGGCATCGCCCGGCCCCTCGGTCACGGCGAAGCCCGCCTCCCGTGCCGCCTGGGCGGTGGCAGGCCCGACGCAGATCGCCGGCCGCCCGCGCCCGGCCCCCGCCGCCGGCACCGCATGGACCGAGGTGAAGACCAGCCCCTCGGCCGCCGCCAGCCGGCCGGCGTCATGCGTCACCGGAACGATGCGCAGCACCGGCGAAATCAGCACCGGCAAGCCCAGCGGCGCGGCGGCTGCGGCAAAACGCCGCGCCGCCGGCTCGGGCCGGGTCAGAAGCAGCGTGGGCGGCGGTATGGCAGGGACGGCAAGGGACATGGCATTCGGTCGGGCAAGATGTTACGTCCCCCTTGCCTATGCCCGGGGCGGCGCAGGAACAAGGACAAGCATGGCACGGATCTTTCTCGGCATCGAAAGCAGCTGCGACGACACCGCCGCCGCCGTGGTGCGCGACGACCGCACCATCCTGGCCTCGGTGGTTGCCGGCCAGACGGCGCTGCATGCCGATTTCGGCGGCGTCGTGCCCGAGATCGCCGCCCGCGCCCATGCCGAAAAGCTGGACAGCTGCGTCGAGCAGGCGCTGGCCGAGGCCGGGCTGCGGCTGGACCAGCTGGACGGCATCGCCGTCACCGCCGGGCCGGGGCTGATCGGCGGCGTGCTTGCGGGGGTGATGCTGGCCAAGGGGCTGGCGGCGGGCTCGGGCCTGCCGCTGGTCGGGGTGAACCACCTGGCCGGCCATGCCCTGACGCCGCGGCTGACCGACGGGATCGCCTATCCTTACCTGATGCTGCTGGTGTCGGGTGGACATTGCCAGTTCCTGCGCGTGGACGGGCCGCAGGATTTCACCCGGCTTGGCGGCACCATCGACGACGCCCCGGGCGAGGCTTTCGACAAGGTGGCGAAGCTCCTGGGCCTGCCGCAGCCCGGAGGCCCGGCGGTCGAGGCCGCCGCCGCCCAGGGCGACCCGCGCCGCTTTGCCTTTCCGCGGCCGCTGCTGGACCGACCCGGCTGCGACCTCAGCTTCTCGGGGCTGAAGACCGCCGTGCTGCGCCAGCGCGATACCCTGGTTGCAGCCCAGGGCGGGTTGCACGAACAGGACCGCGCCGACATCTGCGCCGGGTTCCAGCAGGCCGTGGCCGATGTGCTGGCCGAAAAGACCCGCCGGGCGCTGGCGGCCTCGCCCGCGCCAGTGCTGGCGGTGGCGGGCGGCGTGGCCGCGAACCAGACCCTGCGGGCGGCGCTGCAAGCCGTGGCCGAGGCGGCGGGCGCGCGCTTCCTGGCCCCGCCCCTGCGGCTTTGCACCGACAATGCCGCGATGATCGCCTGGGCCGGGATCGAGGCGCATGACGCCGGCCAGCGCGACGGCATGGACCTGGCCGCGCGCCCGCGCTGGCCGCTGGACCAAGCCGCCGCGCCGATGCTCGGCACCGGCAAGCGGGGGGCCAAGGCATGAGCGTTGCGGTGATCGGCGCGGGCGCCTTCGGCACGGCGCTGGCGGTGGTGCTGGCCGCGAAAGGGCCGGTCACGCTCTGGGGCCGCGACGTGGCCTGGAGGGCGCGCGAGAATCCGCGCCTGCCCGGCATCGCCCTGCCCGACAGCCTGCACCTGACCGACCGGCTGGCGGATTGCACCGCCGAGACCGTGCTGCTGGCCCTGCCGGCGCAGGTGCTGGGCGGCTTCCTGGCCGCCGAGGCGCCGCACTTCGACGGCCGCCGCCTGGTCAGCTGCGCCAAGGGCATCGACCTGGCCACACTGACCGGCCCCTCGGCCCTGATCGCGCAAGCCTGCCCGCGTGCCACCGTCGCGGTGCTGACCGGACCCAGCTTCGCCGCCGACATCGCCCGCGGCCTGCCGACCGCGCTGACACTCGCCTGCACCGACCCGGACGCGGCCGAGGCGCTGCAACGCCAGCTGTCCACCGCCGCGCTGCGGCTCTACCGGACCACCGACGTCACCGGCGCCGAACTGGGCGGGGCGCTGAAGAACGTCGTCGCCATCGCCGCCGGCGCCGCCATCGGCGCGGGCTATGGCGACAGCGCCCGCGCCAGCGTGGTGACGCGCGGCTTTGCCGAGATGACCCGCCTTGCCGCGGCGCTCGGCGCCCGGCCGGAGACGCTGGCCGGCCTTTCGGGCCTGGGCGATCTGGTGCTGACCTGCACCTCGGAACAGTCGCGCAATTTCCGCTATGGCCTGGCGCTGGGGGCGGGCCGCGAATTCGCCGCCGGCACCACGGTCGAGGGCGCCGCCACTGCCCGCGCCGTCGCCGCGCTGGCCCCGCAGCTGGGGGTCGAGCTGCCGGTCTCGCAACTGGTCGCGGGGCTTGCCGAGGGCCGCGTCGCCATGGAACATGCGCTGGATATCTTGCTGAACCGCCCGCTGAAGGAGGAATGATGCCCCTGTTCGCCCTGATCTGCCGCGATGCCCCCGGCATGCTGGAGACCCGCCTTGCCGTGCGCCCGCAGCACCTGGACTGGCTGGGCCGGCGCCCCGGCGTAGAGCTGGCCGGCCCCTTCATCGAGAACGGCCAGCCCTGCGGCTCGCTGGTCGTGGTCGAGGGCGAAAGCCTCGACGAGGTGCGCGACTGGGCCACGCACGACCCCTATGCCGAGGCCGGCGTCTTCGGCGCGGTCGAGGTGGTGGAATGGCGCAAGGTGATCGGCTGATGGCGCATTGGCTGTTCAAGTCCGAGCCCGACGTCTTCAGCTTCGACGACCTGATCGCCAGGGGCGAGCGGGGCGAGCAATGGGACGGCGTGCGCAACTACCAGGCCCGCAACAACATGCGCGCCATGAAGCTGGGCGAGCGCGGCTTCTTCTATCACTCGAACATCGGCAAGGAGGTCGTGGGCATCTGCGAGGTGGTGGCGCTGGCCCATCCCGATTCGACCGCCGACGACCCGAAATGGGAATGCGTGGACGTGAAGGCGGTGGCCCGCGTCCGGCGGCCGGTGACGCTGGACGAGGCCAAGGCCGAGCCGCGGCTGAAGGACATGATCCTGGTCAACAATTCGCGGCTGTCGGTGCAGCCGGTCTCGGATGCGGAATGGGACGTGATCCTGGAACTGGCGGGCGGACCGCAGCCGCTGTGACCGGCCCGCCCGGCAATCCCGCAACGCACCAAGGCGCAAAAGCCCAGGAGGGGTGACATGGCACGCGGACCGAAAGTCATCGTGGACCGTCCGACCACGAAACGCATCGGCGCGCTCGGCGCGCTCGGCGCGCTCTGGCCCTTCATCCGGCCCTATCGCGGACTGCTCGCGGTGGCGGTGCTGGCGCTGGTGGCGACGGCCGGGATCAGCCTGGTGCTGCCGCTGGCGGTGCGCCGCGTGGTCGACGGCTTCGACGCCGGCGCGCATCTGCTCGACCAGTATTTCGGTGCGGCGCTGGCCATCGTCGGGCTGCTCGCGCTGGGGACCGGGCTGCGCTATTACTTCGTCACGCGGCTCGGCGAGCGCGTCGTGGCCGACATCCGCAAGGCGGTGTTCGACCGCGTCATCGCCATGAGCCCGGCCTTCTACGAGCGCGTGCTGACCGGCGAGATCATCAGCCGCATCACCACCGACACCACGCTGATCCAGTCGGTCATCGGCTCCTCGGTCTCGATCGCACTGCGCAATTTCATGATCCTGATCGGTGGCATGGCGCTTCTGGTCTGGACCTCGCCCAAGCTCTCGGGGCTGGTCCTGCTGCTGGTGCCGCTGGTGGTGGTGCCGATCGTCGTGCTGGGCCGGCGGCTGCGCAAGCTCTCGCGCGAGAACCAGGACTGGATCGCGCTGTCCTCGGGCGCGGCCTCGGAAAGCCTGCTCTCGGCCCAGACGGTGCAGGCCTTCACCCATGAAGGCCCGACCCGGGCGCGCTTCGACGAGGTGACCGAACGCTCCTATGTCTCGGCGCTGGACCGGGTGCGGACCCGCACGGTGATGACGGTGATCGTGATCTTCCTGATCTTCTCGGGCGTGCTCGGCGTCCTGTGGATCGGCGCCCGCGACGTGCGGACGGACGTGATGACCGTGGGCCAGCTGGTGCAATTCGTCATCTACGCGGTGATGGTCGCCGGCGCCGTCGGCGCGCTGTCGGAAATCTGGGGCGAATTGCAGCGCGCCGCCGGTGCGACCGAGCGGCTGACCGAGCTGCTGACGACGCAGGACAGCCTGACCGATCCCGCCGCGCCGGTGTCGCTGCCCCGTCCGGTCAAGGGCGCCATCGGCTTCGACGAAGTGACCTTCCACTACCCCTCGCGCCCGGACCGCTCGGCGCTCGAGGGCATCACGCTCGACATCGCGCCGGGCGAGACGGTGGCGCTGGTCGGCCCCTCGGGCGCCGGCAAGACCACGGTGATCCAGCTGCTGCTGCGCTTCTGGGATCCCGATGCCGGCACGGTCAGCATCGACGGCATCGACCTGCGCAGCATGGCCCGCGCCGATTTCCGCCAGGCCATCGCGCTGGTGCCGCAGGACCCGGTGATCTTTGCCGCCACCGCGCGCGAGAACATCCGTTTCGGCCGCCCCGAGGCCAGCGACGCCGAGGTCGAGGCCGCCGCCCGCGCCGCCCATGCCGACGAATTCCTGACGCTCCTGCCCGAGGGATATGACAGTTATGTCGGCGAACGCGGGGTGATGCTGTCAGGCGGGCAGAAGCAGCGCATCGCCATCGCCCGCGCCATCCTGCGCGACGCGCCGATCCTGCTTCTGGACGAGGCGACCAGCGCGCTCGACGCCGAATCCGAACGGCTGGTGCAGCAGGCGGTGGACGAACTGGCCCGCACCCGCACCACCATCATCATCGCGCACCGGCTGGCGACGGTGAAGAAGGCCGACCGCATCGTCGTCTTCGACCATGGCCGGATCGTGGCGCAGGGCCGGCACGACACGCTGGTCGCGCAGGGCGGGCTTTACGCCCGGCTGGCGCGGCTGCAGTTCACCGAAGGCGCCGAAGAGACGTCCGCGCTGCCGCCGCAGGGCTGAGCGGCCCCGGCGGTCGCGCCGGGTTCAGCGCGGCGCGCTGTAGACCGCCGCCCAGAACACCGTCTTGCCATCGCTGCCGACGGCCTTGCCGATGCCGTAATGGCGCACCTGCGGGATCAGGATATTCGCCAGATGCCCGCTGGAGCGGCTCCATTCCTGCAGCACCCGCTCTTGCGTGAAGGGGCCGGCGGCGATGTTCTCGGCCGCGATGCTGGGCCGATAGCCGTCGTTTTTCAGCCGCTGCATCGGCCCCTTCGTGCTGCTGCCGCGATGCGACATCACCCCGCGCCGCGCCATGTCGCAGGCATGGCGGGCCGCGACCTCGGCCAGCTCGGCATTGGCGCGCAGCGGCGCCAGCCCGCGCGCCTGCCGCGTCGCATTGGTCGCGGCGGCGGCTGCCTTGTTTTCGCGCACCGACGTCTGGTAGCAGGAAACCGCGCCCTGCCGCGCCAGGTTGAAGGCGACGGATTTGGTCGAGACCCGCACCTGGATCTCGGCCAGGGCCGGCGAGGCGAGCAGGCCCATTAAGGCCATGAAAACCAACGAATTGGTCAATTTGTTCAGCATGGAATCCCCTTGTTTCATGGGAAAAATAGGAAAGACGGTTCAGTTTCACAACTTCCGATTGCTGAAAATTGTATGGAACCGCCGCTTGCGCGGATCGTTGCCGTTATGATGCAATCCGAGCCAAAGGAGTGGTCATGGCCATTTGGGATTTCGTGAAGGACGCCGGAAAGTCGCTGTTCGGCAGCGAGGCCGAGGCGAAAGAGGCTCCGGCACAGCCGGCAGGGCAGTCCGCGGCGCAAGCCGCGGAAAGCGACACCGACCGCAAGGTCGCCGCGCTCAAGGCCGAGTTGAAGGCGCTTGGCCTAACCGGCAAGGATGTCCACCTGAAGCTGCGCGGCGATACCGTAGTGATCTCGGGCCAGGCCCGCGACCAGGAGACGCTGGAAAAGCTGATCCTCGCCGTCGGCAACATCAAGGGCATCGCCCATGTCGAGCTGGAGGGCGCCAGCACCGAGACTCCGGCCCCTGCCGGCGCCAAGCCCGTGTTCCACACCGTGCAAAAGGGCGAGACGCTTTCCGCCATTGCGCAGAAATACCTTGGCAAAGCAGGCCGTTATCAAGAGATTTTCGAGGCCAACAAGCCGATGCTGACCGACCCGGACAAGATCTATCCCGGCCAGACGCTGCGCATTCCGCAGGCCTGACGCGGCGTCTCTGACGCTGCGTTTCCACGCGCCGCGGGCGAGGCCCGACTTGCCCCGGCGCCGCTTTTCGGACCATGCTTTCCAAGGCGGGGCCAAGGCGCGCCCCGGGGGAATTTCTGGGAGGATTCAATGGTCAGGTTCGCGAACGTCGCAGACCGCAACGCGGTCGAGGCGGAAATGCCCTATGCGCAACGGCAGTTGCCGGCGACCATTCATCAGGCCCTGACCCTGACCCGCGACCGCCATCCCCAGCGCCCCGCGATCAGCTTCCAGCTTTTCTCGGACCCCAAGGCGCCGGCGCGCAGCCTGACCTGGTCCGACCTGCACGAGCGGGTGACCGAGACCGCGAACCTGTTCCACAGCCTGGGCATCGGCCCGCGTGACGTGGTGGCCTATCTGCTGCCGAACTGCCTCGAGGCGCCGGTCGTGCTGCTGGCGGGTGCCACCGCCGGCATCGTGAACCCGATCAACCCGCTGCTGGACCCCGAGCAGATCGCGGCCATCCTGCGCGAAACCGGCGCCAAGGTTCTGGTGACGCTGAAGAGCTTTCCCAAGACCGACATTGCGCAGAAGGCGGCGCAGGCCGTAGCGCTGGCCCCCGGCCTGCAGACCGTGCTGGAGGTTGACCTGCGCGGCTACCTGACCGGCGTGAAGCGGCTGCTGGTGCCCTTGATGCGGCCCAAGGTGCCGACCCGCCACCACGCCCGGGTGCTGGATTTCGAGGCCGCCGCCAGCGCCCAGCGCCACGACCGGCTGCTGTTCGACCCGGCGCCCGAAGACCGCGTCGCCGCCTATTTCCATACCGGCGGCACCACCGGCACGCCTAAGGTCGCGCAGCACAAGCTGTCGGGCATGATCTACAACGGCTGGCTGGGCGCCGAATTGCTGTTCACCGAACGCGACGTGCTGATGTGCCCGCTGCCGATGTTTCACGTCTTCGCCGCCTATCCGATCCTGATGTCCTGCCTGATGTCCGGGGCGCAGCTAGTCATGCCCACCCCGGCCGGCTATCGCGGCGAGGGCGTCTTCGACAATTTCTGGAAGCTGATCGAGCGCTGGCAGGCCACCTTCCTGATCACCGTCCCGACCGCCATCGCCGCGCTGATGCAGCGGCCGGTCGATGCGGATGTCTCGTCGCTGCGCACGGCGATCTCGGGCTCGGCACCGCTGCCGATGGAGCTTTACAACCGCTTCCGCTCGGCCACCGGCGTCGAGATCGCCGAGGGCTACGGCCTGACCGAGGCGACCTGCCTGGTGTCGGTCAACCCGGTGGACGGGCTGAAGAAGGTCGGCTCGGTCGGCATCCCCCTGCCCTATACCCATGTCCGCATCCTGCGCCGGGTGGACGGCGCCTTCCAGGAATGCGCCGTGGACGAGATCGGCGAGATCTGCGTCGCCAACCCCGGCGTCTTCGAGGGCTCGACCTATACCGAGGCCGACAAGAACCACGACCTGTTCGCCGAGGACCGCTTCCTGCGCACCGGCGACCTGGGCCGGCTGGACGCGGACGGCTATCTGTGGATCACCGGCCGGGCCAAGGACCTGATCATCCGCGGCGGCCACAACATCGACCCGGCGATGATCGAGGACGCGCTGCTGTCGCATCCGGCCGTCGCCTTCGCCGGCGCCATCGGCCAGCCCGACAGTTTCGCGGGCGAGCTGCCCTGCGCCTATGTCGAACTGGTCGCGGGCACCGAGGTCTCGGTCGAGGCGCTGATGGAGCATGCCCGCGAGCACATTCCCGAACGCGCGGCGGTGCCGAAATATATCGAGGTGCTGCCCGAACTGCCCAAGACGGCGGTGGGCAAGATCTTCAAGCCCGACCTGCGCAAGCTGGCGATCAGGCGCGTCTATGACGAGGCCCTGGCCGGAGCCGGGCTGCCGGTCACGGTGGTCGAGGTGGTCGAGGACAAGAAGCGCGGCCTGGTGGCACGGCTGGCCCGGCAGGGCAGCGTGGACGAGCAGGCGCTGGCCGATTGCTTGGGCCGGTTCACCCGGCCCTGGGAGTGGGGCTGAGAAATGAAGCTAGTCCTTAGGCGCGACAGCAGAGGGCTGCTAGGTCATGTTGACAAAACGGGATTCCACTG
>NZ_SOKV02000199.1:0-596 GCF_004407025.1 Paracoccus sp. DMF | reverse complement strand
TGCTCTCGGCGGTCACCGGCGAGATGATCGGCGCCATGTCAGGGAATTCGGGGGCCAAGGCTTGCGTGCTCGCCCATCGCGACGAACTGACGGCGCAGAACCTCGCCAAGTTCCAGCGCGTAGTGCCGGGCATCGCCACCTCGGTCATCGACGCCACCGAGAAATCCTGGGGCGGCCAGGTCGCCTTCGCCATGGTGCCGACGCTGGCGCGCGCCTCGAACCTCGCCGACATGCCGCGTCTCGACCTGCTGGTTGTCGACGAGGCGCACCATGCCGTCGCCGACAGCTATCGCCGCATCATTGACCGGGTGCGCGAGGCCAATCCCGACGCCCGCATCTTCGGGGTCACGGCGACGCCGAACCGGGGCGACAGGAAGGGCCTGCGCGAGGTTTTCGACAACGTGGCCGATCAGGTGCGGCTGGGCGAACTGATCGCCTCAGGCCACCTGGTGCCGCCGCGCACCTTCGTCATCGACGTGGGCGTGCAGGACGAACTGCGCTCGGTCCGCAAGACCATGTCGGATTTCGACATGGCGGAGGTGGCGGGCATCATGGACCGCGCCCCCGTCACCGACGAGGTGATCCGGCACTGGAAG
>NZ_SOKV02000198.1:0-613 GCF_004407025.1 Paracoccus sp. DMF | reverse complement strand
CTGCAGGAAGGTCGTGCCGCCGCCGACCGCCGGAACCGCCAGCCCCTGTTCTCGGAGAGTGTCGCCGACGGCGGCCACGGCCGCCTCGGGAACAGGCTTCAGCTTCGGCGCGGGCGGCTTTCGGGTCTTGGACGGATCCGTCGTCTCGGCTCGTCTGGCGTCGCTGGCCGCCGCGTTGATGCTGCCGTCGGCGAAAAGCACCAGGCGCTCTGCAGCCTTCGCCTTCTGAATGGCGCCCCGCGACAGTCCGGCATGGGCGGCATACTGGCGCTCGCTCATACCCTGCATCGGCATCTCCGATTATCATTCAGTTTCAGGTGCTTATTCAGTTGATAAGCATCGCGGACAGAGCGAACACGGATGCAGGACAACGATGCATCCGACTACGGAGCCACCACGATGACCCGCCGCGCGACCGACAATTCCAAGGCCCTCGACGCCTTCCTTGCCGCGAAGTTCGAGATCGACGCCATGCAGGAGCGGCTCACCGCCCTCAGCGCGGACCATTTCGAGACCAGCCCCGACGAGATCAACTGGGGGCACGTCGGCACCCTGAACCACTACCGCGCCAAGCTGCGCGAGATCACCGACAGCGCCTTCAAGGAAGGCGAAC
>NZ_SOKV02000197.1:0-624 GCF_004407025.1 Paracoccus sp. DMF | reverse complement strand
TTGCAAACCGAGCGGCATCCACAAAAGAAGGTTGGATGTCAGGCCCATCCCCTCCGCCACTTCAGTCCCTGAGTGGGCACTGAGTTTACGCCACTTCCCGCCACAAGCGTCTGTAGCAGCCGGGACTTCGATCCCATGATGCGAACCTCGCCCTCGGCGACCTCGACGCGCTGCGCGAGCGCGCGCAGGTGGTCGCGGCGATAGCCGCCGCCTTCCAGCCGGATACGTTCGCGGGCGGTTGCGGCGAACTTGCGCAGCATCTGCGGCGTCACCGCCTTCTGTCCCGAGTTCTGGAGCATGGCCTGAGCCCGGTCGGCATCGGCCTTGGCCTGATCGCGGATGGCGTTAAGGCCGTCGATGCGGTCTTTCAACGCCGGGTCGTCCAGATCGGCAATGCCTGCTTCGATAGCGTCATAGAGCCTCTTGAGGCGCAGCTCCGATTCTGTGGCGCGCTTGTTCATCTCGGCGATATGCTCGCGGCGGCGCTCGGCGTGTTCTTCCCTGCGGTCCAGCGCGGCGGCAAGGACGGTTTCCAGCCGCTCGGGTTGGAGTAGCTGGCCCTCAAGGTGATTGACGACCAGATCGTCCAGCTTCTCCATCGGCACGGCCATGCCCTCGCAGGCG
>NZ_SOKV02000196.1:0-629 GCF_004407025.1 Paracoccus sp. DMF | reverse complement strand
ATCGTCGGCGCGGCGGATGCCGTAGGCGACATCATAGCGGCGGCGCGAGTTCGCCCAGCTTGCGTTGCGCTCCTCGTCGCCCGATGCAAGCTCGACGATCTGGGTGCGCCGCTCCGGCCCACCCCGCGCGCCCCGGCTGATGTTGTCCGAAAACCGGACCTCATGGAACGCCATCAATTCTCTCCGTGGTTCGTGCTCTGGCCCCCGCAACCGGATCCCACTTGCGGGGTCGCACTCACATGCCCCTCCGCCCGAGCGAGACCGCCCGGGCGATGTCCGCCGCGACCTGCGTGCGGGATTGCCGGAAACTCTCGGCGTCCCGCGCCATGATTGTGACGTTGATCCCGCCGCCCGTGCCGTAGCTCTGCGCTTCTCGCCGCGAGAGCACCCGTTCGCCCCGTTGCAGGATCGCGGGCACCTCGTCGTGGCGAAGGCCGACAGCGCCACCCGAATGCATCCTGGGCGCGGCGGCGAAGGCCATGGCCGGCACGATGCGCGAGGGGCCGGACGAGCCAACCATGCCGCCCGCGTGCAGGATGTTGGCAAAGATTCCGCCCGCGCCGCCGAGCGCGCCCGAGAGCGCGTTGGCGATGGGACCGAGGATGAACCGCCGCGCCGCGAGCTTGGCG
>NZ_SOKV02000195.1:0-650 GCF_004407025.1 Paracoccus sp. DMF | reverse complement strand
GCCGGGCGCCACCAGGGGCCGCGAGACATAGGCGGCAGCCGCCTCGAGATTGGCGAAGCGGCCGAGATCGCGGTCCAGCGTTTCGAGATGTCGGGGCTCGAGATCCTTGTCAGACATGTTCCGCCTTTCTGTTCCGCCGGGTGCTATGAAGGAATCGCCCGTCTGGCAAGACGGATCTGACGACAAGGTGCAGAGGGCACCGGCCGTACGCGATCACCTGCCCGCTTCACCCCGGGGATCGGTCCGGCTGCCAGCGATGCAGATCGCCCAACTACCCAAGATCGGCGCCATCACCGGCGAAGGTGTTGCTGCGCTCGCCGAATGGCCTCGATCGCATGGGACAGCGGGATCCTCCGCGGGGAGCGGGCCGCCGCCGGAGGTCGTCGTGCATCCCCTGAAACGTCAGCCTGCTTCGCCACATCCAGGCTGTCGCCCTCGGTCTTTTCGACACAGTCCTGCGGATCGACAGGCCCCGCCACCCCCGGCGCGGCATTCTTTCCGACCTGCGCCAAGCGATCCCGGCCGTGATTCCCGCCGCCTGCACAGCGCCATCGGTTGTTTCCGGCGGCGTATCCGTGCACTCATGCTTCACCGTTTTTGTTTATTCTGCCTGGATTGCGGTTATTGCGGTTGCGTTGACGATGTCGTTG
>NZ_SOKV02000194.1:0-658 GCF_004407025.1 Paracoccus sp. DMF | reverse complement strand
CGGCCATGCGCTTTTCCCATGCGTCCGTCGAACTGATGGACGGAAGCCGCCCGCGCTCCTTCTTGAACTGGACCGCCCGAACGGCAAGCTGCTTGGCTTCTTCCGCGGTGAGGCTGGTGCGGCGGGCAGAAATAGCAGCGGCGACTTGTTTCAGGCTTTCTTCGCTCATGGTCTTGGCGAGGATGGCATAGGCTTCCTGAAACGGATTGATCCGGTCGACCAGGTCGATGTCGAGTTCGCGCACGTCCATTGTGAATTTGCGAACGCCGTCGATCAGCGCCGTATTCGCGCCCGGCTCGTCACCGGAGCCATGGCCGCCAAGGGCGATTTTCTTGGCCTTCTGGGTGAGATTGAGGGCGGCGATGGCGTGCTGGCGCACGGCCTCTCGGTCCTCCTCGTCCAGTTCGGGATATTTGTCCTTGATGATCTTGCCCAAGCGAAGCTGGGTCAGTTCCTCGGGAACAAGCTCCTCATCGAACAGGCCGCGCTCGATAGAAGGCCTGTCCTGCACGAAGCTGGCGATCACCTCGTTCAAATCCTCGCGGCAGATGCGGGCGGCCTCGGGGGTTTTGGGTTCGGCAAGGCCCCTTGATCTCGATCTGGAAGACGCCGCGCTCCTCGTTGAAGCCGACATTGCATTTGTCAGGCTGATTGCCAC
>NZ_SOKV02000193.1:0-659 GCF_004407025.1 Paracoccus sp. DMF | reverse complement strand
GCCGCCCCTTTTGCGATAGGGCGTCTCGCCATATTGGGCGCGGTAGCATTTCGAGAAATGCGCGGTGCTGGCGAAGCCGCAGGCGAGCGCGATCTCGATCACGCTCATCTCGGTCTGCGCCAGCAGGTTCTGCGCCCGTTCCAGCCGCAGCGCCATGTAATGCCGCTTGGGCGAGTGGCCGAGATAGCGCGCGAACAGCCGCTCGAGCTGGCGCGGCGACAGGCCGGCGTCCTGCGCCAGCCGGGCCGGGCTCAGCGGCTCCTCGATATTGGCCTCCATCCGCGCCACCACCTGCGCCAGCCGCGGATGGCGCGCGCCCAGCCGCACCGGCACCGACTGGCGCTGGTGGTCCTCCTCGGAGCGGATCGCGGTGTGGATCATCTGGTCGGCCACGCGCCCGGCCAGCGCCGCGCCGTGGTCGCGGGCGATCTGGCGCAGCATCAGGTCGATGGCCGCGGTGCCGCCGGCGGCGGTCAGGCGGTTGCCGTCCTCGACGAAGACGGTGCGGATCAGGGTGGTGTCGGGGAATTTTTCGGCGAAGGCGTCCTGGTTTTCCCAATGGATGGTGCAGCGCCGGCCGGCGAGCAGCCCGGCCTCGGCCAGCACCCAGGCGCCGGTGCAGAGCGCGCCGATGCGGGCGCCGCGCCGGGCCTCGCGCC
>NZ_SOKV02000192.1:0-661 GCF_004407025.1 Paracoccus sp. DMF | reverse complement strand
CTTCAGGATGTCGGCCAGCTTCTCCTGCTCGATCCCGACCGTCCGCGCCCCAGCCGACCAGCGCTGCAGGGCTTCGGGCGTGGCATTGGCGACCTGCGCGAACTGCCGGATCTGCGCGGCACTCTCGGCGGTAGACCTTACGATCAGACCGAGCGAAGCCGTGGCGGCGGCAGCGGCGGCCCCAAGGGCTAGGCCCGCCCGGCGTGCGAAGGCCGCAAGCAGGGTGTTCGCCAGTTCCATCTCGCGTGACAGGCGGCCAAAGCCGCGGGCCCCAGCTTCACCGACACCCTCCAGTTCGGCGCGCACGCGACGTCCGCCCTCCGCCACGAGGCGGACGGAGACCTTCTTCTCAGCCATTGCGGCGTCCTTCCATCTGCTCGTTCAGTTTTCGCACCATCACTGCCTCGACCTCGGGCAGCAGTTCGGCGGCGATCAGGGGGTTGATGCCCAGCGCTTGCGCCAGCGCGAGGGCGGCGCCCATGTCCCATCCGATGATGGCCCCCGGCGCGATGCGCAGTTGGCCGCCAAGGCGCTGGGTCAGGTCCCAGACCTGCCAGCCCTCGACCGTCTGCGGTCGGTTCAGTCTTGCGGGGCAGTCCGGGCAGATGCCCCCGGGGCCCTCGCAGGGTGCGCAGGCCGCGCAGTAGCCGTCGCCCCCGCC
>NZ_SOKV02000191.1:0-663 GCF_004407025.1 Paracoccus sp. DMF | reverse complement strand
CCGGCGGCACGGAGCCCCCGGCGCCACCTTCTTCACCGTCGTCTTCCGCGACGTAGGCCAGCAGCTTGTCCAGTTCGCCATCGGAGAACCCGACAAGCGACAGGTCGAAATCCTCGGCCAGCAGATCGTTCAGCTCGGCTGACAGCAGCGCCTCGTCCCAGCTGCCGAGTTCCGTGAGCTTGTTGTCCGCGATGCGGTACGCCCGCCGCTGCGCCTCGGTCAGGTGCCCAAGCACGATCACCGGCGCCTCGGTCAGCCCGAGCTGCGTTGCGGCCAGCACACGCCCATGCCCGGCGATCAGCTCCCCGTCCTCGCCAACGAGGCACGGCACGGTCCAGCCGAACTCGGCCATGCTGGCGGCGATCTTGGCAACCTGGTCCGGCCCGTGCGCCTTCGCGTTCTTCGCGTAGGGCTGCAGGCGCGACAGCGGCCACGTCTCGATCGCGTCCGGTGCGAAGCTCAACGTCATGATGGGCACGGTTCCTCGGTCGGGTGGATGCCGGTGGCTTCCGGACTCCGGATGCCGGGCCGGACTCCACACGGGGTCCAGCGGCTACCAGCGGTGTCCGATCGGAAGGGCAGCGTTCATTGGTGTTTGCGCGGGGCGCGCGTGGCTCCGGCTTCCGGGTAGCCTCCCAAAAATCCGGCCCTGTCGCTGGCGAT
>NZ_SOKV02000190.1:0-668 GCF_004407025.1 Paracoccus sp. DMF | reverse complement strand
GCCGGGACGGTCGGGTAGCGCGGCAACCGGCTCGCCAGCGGTTCGGGCACGGCGGTCAGCGGGACGTTGCTCGATGACAGCGTGTAGAAACCCGCAATCCGGTCGGTTTCGAGATCACGAGCGACAAAGCAGGTCGCGTATCGGCGCTTTACGTCCTGCGTGGCCGTCTCGCGGAAATAGCGGTCTATCCGCTCGTTGCCGCACGAGAACGTCTTGCGCTGGTGAGCCTTGGTCAGCGGCTCTATCGCAAACCTTGCACTCACCGGGGCGCGATCAGGTCGGCATGACGCTTGGCGGCGCGGGCGAGACGGGCGTTGGGCGCGGGCGGATCAATCAGCGCCTTCGCAAAGCGCACCTGATCCTCGGTCGCCAGACGCAGCACGTCGGCGTCCTCGACCGTGCGGCGGGCATCCTCGCCTGCCGTGGCGATGAGATAGCCGGTCAGTGTCATACCGCGCAGCTTGGCCGCGCGTTGCATCTGCTCATAGACATGGACGGGAACGCGCGCCTCAAGGCGGGCGGTTTCCACTTCGCTTGCGGGTCTGGGCATGGCTGAACTCCTTTCCTTCGTTACATACGGCATAATGCCGGATTTATCAAGGATCGGATGAGCCGAACAATTCATCGAACAGGTCGGCGAACCACCGCTCGAACACCTCGATTTCGGC